>JAEUWI010000074.1:0-29119 GCA_016791475.1 Candidatus Hydrogenedentota bacterium | reverse complement strand
GTAAAGGGTAAAGGGTAAAGGGTAAAGGGTAAAGGGTAAAGGGTAAAGGGTAAAGGGTAAAGGGTAAAGGGTAAAGGGTAAAGGCGCGAGAGTCACCTGTCACCTGTCACCTGTCACCTGTCACCTGTCAACTGTCAACTGTCAACTCCCCTCCATCCCCTTGAACCCGCCGGCGTCGGCCCGTATACTTCCACCCGCAAGGATGCTGTACCAAGGAGGGAACGAATGCGTGTCTTAGTTACCGGCGGAGCCGGATTCATTGGCTCGCACTTATGCGATGCGCTGGCGGCGCGCGGTGACACCGTGTTCGTCCTGGATGATCTGAGCACGGGACGCTTCGAGAACATCGAACACCTGGGCAGTGTCACCAGCATCATCGACACGACCCTGAATCAGGAGATCGTGCGCGATCTCGTGCGCGATGTCGATGTGGTCTACCACCTCGCGGCTACCGTCGGCGTGAATCTGGTCGTCGAGCAGCCCATTCGGACGATTGTAAACAACATCCGCGGCACGGAAGTGGTGCTGGAAGAGGCCTGTCGCTACCGCCGCAAGCTGCTCATCACCTCCACGAGCGAAGTGTATGGCAAGGGCTCGAAGGAAATCTTCCAGGAGGACGATGATCGTGTCATCGGCCCCACCAACTGCCACCGCTGGTGCTACGCCGCCTCCAAGGCCATCGACGAGTACCTCGCCTTTGCCTACTGGCACGAGAAGCGCCACCCCGTGGTCGTGGCGCGCCTCTTCAACACGGTGGGCCCGCGACAGACGGGGCGCTATGGCATGGTGATTCCGAATCTCGTGGCGCAGGCCATTGAAAACAAGCCCCTCACCGTTTTCGGCGACGGCAAACAAACCCGCTGCTTCACCTACGTGGGCGATGTGGTTCCCGCGCTCATAAAACTGATGGACTCCCCCCAGGTCAATGGCGAAGTCTTCAACATCGGCAGCAACCACCCCGTAAGCATCGAAACCCTGGCGCAGCGCATCATCGAACGGAGCGCCAGCACCTCGTCCATCCAATACATCCCCTACGAGGAAGCCTATGGCGCGGGCTATGAGGACATGCGCCACCGCGCCCCGTGCCTGCAGAAGATACGGGAAGCCATCGGCTACGAGCCCGCGACCAGCCTGGACATGATCCTGGACACGGTCATCGCGTCCATGCGGGAGCGCGGAAGCCGGTAGCCGCCCGTCGGCCTTGCACTCAGTTCGGTACGAGTTCCTGGCCGAGCCGTCGCACCTCGGCCTCCAGCGCTGCGGCCTTGGCGGGATCCATCGATGGTGCGGCGCGCTTCACCACATCCATGAACCAGTCAATCTCCGCAGGCTTCGCGGGATAGCCCGTGTTACCCGCCTTCGTATCCGAAGTCGCCACGACCTTGCCGGTACTATCCAGCGCGGCATACCAGGGGATTCCGCCGCTCAATTCGGAATCATGCCCCGCGCGAAATTCCTTCGTGCCCGCCACCTTGTCCTGATCAAGCTTCAGCAATACAAAGTGTTCCCCCATGATCGGACCCACGACCTCGTTGGCCATCAGCGCGTCAAGTCGCTTGCACCACCCGCACCAGTCCGCACCCACCGAGACAAATACGCCCTTGCCATCCTTGGCCGCCGCCTTCAACGCCGCCGCCACTTGTTCTTCCGCGTTGCCCTCGGCGCTGGCTTCCGCAGCGGCGGGCCGCCACTTCTTCAAGAACGGATTCACCTTCTTCGGATCGTGACGCGAGCCCGTTTCCAGCGCGCCCGTCTCCTGATCCACCAGTTTCTTTCCGGTCCCGTCCAGGATCGTCAGATAGGGAATGCCCCGGGGCTCCACCGCCATCTCTTCCAGAAGGGCCTTGTTCGTGTCCGTATCCACCAGCACCACCACATAGCTCTCCGCCAGCAGAGCCCTGGCCTCGGCGTCATCCTCGAAAAACTCGTGGAGCAGATGGCACCAGCCGCACCAGTTCGCCCCCCACTGAATGAGGACCCGCTTGTTTTCTTTCCCGGCCTTCTCCACCGCCGCCGCAATGTCGGCGCGGGCGTCCGCGCCCGGCTTGTAAATGGCCTCGCGCTCGCCGTGGGCCGTTCCCCCGGAAAGCAGCGCCAGGCTGAGCAAAAGAACTGCGATCAAATGCCGTTTCGTGTTCATGGTTAAAGCGCCTCCTGTTGAATTGAAACAACGCACAACCGTTACACACCGTCACCAGATTCAGATCGGATCCCGAAAAACTAGCGCAGCCACTTCGCGTCCTCGGTATACTGCGAGTCCAGACGAACCCACGTCTTGCTTAAATCTACCGGCCCCGTCATCAGCAAGTCACCGGCAATGTCATCCGCATAGATCGGGCTCGACAGGGCAACCACTTCCACCGGGCCGTAGCCCTTGGCGCCGCTCTCCGGCTGCCGGATGACCCGCACCCGATACACCGCCTTGTACTCCGACTTCTCCGTGAAACTCGCGCTGAAGGTGTCGCCCTCCACGATTTTGCGCATGATGGCGTGTCCATTGCGCAACAACTCCACCTTGCACCCGGCGGCCGACGTCACGAGCATGTAAAAACCAACGTCCACCCCCAGCGGAACCGCACCGCCCATGCCCACGTCCACCTTGCCGTCATTCAACGAGTCCGCACGAAACTCCACCCGGGTACCGGTCGGGCTGTTGCCCACAAAGGTGCGCCCCTTCCGCAGGCCGTCCATCAGCGCCGGCAGAGACTTGTTGGGCGCCTTGATCCACGTGACCGGTTGCCCCATGGGCACCTTGGGGTCATTGGTGCCGCTGCCCGCGATAACACTGCAGACCGAACCGCGCACGGTCTCGTAGTCCCAGAAAAGCGCCCCCTGGTCATTCGCCGAGATCAGCAGGTCTTTGGCCTTCGCATTGGCCGCGATTTCCGATGTCTTGTCCGCCACCGCCGCCGCAGCCGCCACGGAACGGGTCAGCTCCCCGGTGCCCGCCTCCCGAGTCTTGATGCTCTCGGGCAGCGACGCCAACCGCAGGGGCGCCGGGGCGCGCCAGGGGCCGTGCCACACCTGCACCGCATTCACCGCCTTGATATTCCACTTCCAGGGCGCCTCGGCGGAGCAGGGATGAGCGATCGCAAATACACCGCCCTGGCTCTGGATCCGAAAGCACTCCGCCTGGGCCAGTTCCTGTGAATCCGCCGGCTCGGGCATCGTTCCCGGGCCGTAGATCAGCGCGATGCCGTTATCCGGATCGCCCCAGGCCATGGCCGGAATCAACACAACCGAGTCCGACTTGAATGCCGGGTCATTGAAAGCCTCCATCGTGTTCAGGTCCGTGATCGCGAGAAAGTCCAGCCCCGCCTGCTCCGCGCGCTGCACCAGTTGAGCCACCGTCTCCTTGCCGCCGCCATAGGTGCTCACGGCGTTCAATTCGCCCTTGTACCAGCGCTCGCCGTCCTGGAGCACTTTCATATCGTAAATGAACGGCTTGCGACCGGGTATGCTCGTCGCATTCTGGGGATCCGTGCCCGCTTCCAGCTCCACCCGATCAATGGCCAGGTCCCCATCCAGATCAAAATCCCGAATCCCCAGCTTGCCGCTCGCCCCTTCAAGGAGGTTCACCGAGATCGCGGCAGTCTTCTCCTTGCTGATCTGCACGTCTTCCACATGGACCAGGATCGGAACTTTGTTGTCATAGACGTATACGAAGGCCCTGAAGCCGCCAAGCGAGGCCTGAAACTGGGACTTGCCCTGGGGTGCGTCGTAGCGATCCTCCACCACCCCTGAGGCGTCCTGCAATTCCACCCGCGCCGGAAGGCTGCGTCCGCCCACATCCGTGACGCTCACATCGAGCAGACCCGTCTCCCCCTTTTCGCGGGGTGTTGCGGCGGCCTTCTTTTCGGCCACCGGAGCCGATGGCGCGGCGGTCGACGCCCCGGAAGCCGTGGGGCCGTCCCCACCCGACCCGCTCGGTGTGGAGGCACAGCCCGCCAGAAGGACGAGCAGAAAGCAACACTTCGGAAATCGCATACACAGCTCCATATACCAGTTAAATACCCGAATTCCCCGGGCGACACACCCGTTTGAGGGGGACATTCAGGCGATTCGCGCCACGCCGGACCCGTCCTGAACCCTAACGATGGAAAGTGCCTGAAAGCTGACACCCTGGAAAAGTTTTCCCGCAGAACAAAAAAGCCTCGGACGGGCGCATCCGCAAGCCCCGATTATACCGATCACCATGGAAAACAGCAATCCCCACCCCCCTTCCAAGGGCCGTCCAATGCTATAGAATCCACGTGATAGTACGATTATGCTTGCCTCAATCTCATATAACGGTTTAAAATGGAGTACGCTAGCAAGGTGTCTTATTGACATCGGCTGGCCGCAGTTTCCTTCCATAGCGCTCCCGCCCCCCCGCGGGAGGAAGGAAACGGTACCCGTATTGCAACCGTCCCCCCAAGTGGCGCCGGAGACTCCCGGCGTAGAAAGCCCCGCACCATGCCGCGTCAGAAGCATAAGTCTAGTGAAGAGATGTTAAGGATGCTATCCAACATCGACATCCACAGCAGTGTCGCCGTCTACCTCCAGATCGAGAACCACGTGCAATTTGCCATTACGGCAAAAAGGCTCAACCCCGGTGACCAGCTCCCCTCCGTCCGCGAGCTCTCCGAGCGCCTCGAGGTCAACCCGAACACCGTGGCCAAGGCCTATCGCGATCTCGAAGTCATGGGACTCCTCTACACCCGCCGTGGAAAAGGCGTCTTCGTGAAAGACGGTATCGAGAACCGCTGCCGGGAAGAATGCCTCAACCGCATCGTGGCCCGCATGCACGAAGTCATGGTTGAAGCCCGCGTTGCCGGTATCAGCAATGCGCTCGCCACGGAAATCGTCGCCGCGAGCCTCGCCAGCGACTCCGGTCCCTATGGCGCCACGCCGCCGAGCATCCTGAAGTTGGCCAAGAAGGCTTCCAAGAAGTCCTGAGGCTTTCGGGGGAAAGTCGGGGAATTACCGGGGAACGTAAGACGTTGTCAACCGCCCAGGGAAGAACCGCGTTTAGTCAACGATGCGCAGCACCGTTGAATTACGCTTCGAAATGGCTCCTCCCGGTCGGCGCGCCCCCCTCATGCCCAAAGGGCCCCAGCGCCTTTGCGTCACATTGACGAAAATGTACAGGTTCCTGCCACCCAACTTAACTCATTTTATTTAAAAGCGTTACACCGCGATCACCGCACCGGATCGCCAAAAATTTAACACATATCTCTTGACATACGAGTTGATTGTGTGTACAATAACGGTGTATGGCTTGGGACCTATATACAAAATGGCCTGCGGTTTAAAGCGCCGGGATGTCCGGCAACCTGCGATAGGCACCACGGTTCACTGTTACGCAGCGAGAGAGTTTCATAACGAATTCATCTGGTTCTTATCTGCGGTGAACCGCCGGTGCGCAGGACAACTCAAAACTCATGTGGAGGTGCGAAACATATGAGTACAGAAGCAACTTTGGAAGTAGAAAGCGGCGACGGATCGGGTCGATTGACCCACGGCGCCAAAGTGAAGCGAGGTCAACTGACTTCGGTTCAACAAGGCCGCTATGGCACGGGGCCCGCGCCCTATGGCTATCGGCGGGGTTTGGAAGGCGAGAAGCCGCTGGTGGTCGATGATCGGGAAGCGGAGGTCGTGCGTATGATCTTCCGTGAATATCTCGTAACCCGCAGCACTGGAAAAGTGGTGAACTACCTCCACACCAAGAATATCTTCACGCGCAAAGGAAATAAGTGGTCGCGTCAGGCCATCGCGATCATCCTTTCCAACCGCACCTACCGCGGGCGCGTGAGCTACGGCGAACTGGAAACGGAAGGGCTGCACGAGCCAATTATCGAGCCGGCGCTGTTCTACAAGGCAAACGCCCTCAAAGAACGCAAGCGCCGCCAGGCCAAGGGACAGCCCCCCCTTACCGCGACACCGAAGAAGCCGGGAAGTTTCCGCTGGCTGGTCTCCTGACCCCAAGTCGACAACGCAACATGAATCGACCGCCCGAAGAACCCTTCGGGCGGTCGATTGTTTTGCAATTGGGGGGGGGTGGGACTTCAGACCAAGGTACGGGTCTTATGGGTCTTATGGGTCGTATGGGGCATGGGTCGTATGGGTCGTATGGAGCGTATAGGTCGTATGGGTCTCGTGTGGGGCGGTCGTGTGGCAAGGCGCTCGACTCGACGGCTACCACCATTTCATTCCATCGGTCCTATCCTTACAATCGTTGTCAACTGTCAACTGTCAACTGTCAACTGTCAACGTCCAGTCCACACGTCGGGTTCGCCTGTGCTGCTCGTTTCTTCCCGGTGGCTCAGGGCCTCCAGATCCGGGTCGAGGTCAACATCCGCAGCCACCTCATCCACAGGGCTTTCCGCGTCGGGCGCGATCTCGGCTGAAACGTCGCTGCCATAGCTCACCGTGCCTTCCGGGGGCACACTGGCGGCCGGCCCCGCGTTCAGCCCCTCCTCCCCGCCGCGCCAGGGATAGGCATCCTCGCCAAAGGCCTGAGACTCCGCCATGACTTTCTGGTCCTCGGCGTTCACCGGCAAGTTCGGGCTCACGGCCGGTTTCGCGGGAACGTCCGCCGTGAGAGAATCGATATACTTCTCCGGATCGATCTTGGAAAGGGCATCCATCTCCTTCTTCAGCGGCTTCAATTCCTTGGCCACTTCCGTCTTCATCTCATCCATGTAGCCGCGCAGGTCCCGGACCGTGCGAATGACCAGCTTCGCGAAGTCGGGAAACTTCTCGGGGCCGATTACGACCAGCGCGATGCCGGCGATCACGATCATTTCGGTAAATCCAATACCCATCATTGCAAAAAACTCCTCAGGCGTCCTTCGCCGCCGCTTTTTTCTGGCTGCGAATTACAAGATAGGACACCCAGATACTTCCCTCATAAAGCAGGTAGAGCGGCACCAGCATGAGCGTCATCGATACCGGATCGGGCGGGGTCAGCATGGCGGAGACCACCGCAAGCCCCACAATAACAATCTTCCGGTACTGGCGCAGGGTGTCGGGCGACAACACGCCCATATAGACCAGGATCAGCACCACCATGGGAAACTGGAAGGCGATGCCGAAGCCCAGCAGGCCCAGCACGATCATGGATATCGTCTCGTTCATCCGCAACTGGACGTTTACATCCTCCGGGACGAACTGCGCCAGGTAGGGCAGCACGAAGGGAAACACCCCGAAGTAGGCCACGCAGACGCCCGCAAAGGCCAGCACGGTGCACCCCGCAATGAGATACTGGGCCGCCTTGCGCTCTTTGGGGTGCAATCCCGGAAAAATGAAGGCGCACAACTGATACAGCACATAGGGCATGGCCAGGAAGAGTCCGCCGTAGCCCGCGATCTTGAAGGTGACGATGAGCGGCTCCATGGGATTGAGCACCGTCCAGCTCGCGTCCAGCCCACCCTGGGCCGCCTTGGCCTGAACACGGATATCCTCTATAGTCTTGCCCACGATCTTCAAGCGGAGCAAGAGCGAATCATCGGTATTCACCGTGAGCCATACCGGATGACCTTCGGCCACGGACTTCACGATCTCGGCCGGATCCGTCACCTCGGGCTCCGCCGGTGGCGACTCGACAGGCGCGGCCGTCTCGCCGCTCCCTTCCGGCGCCTTCTCCGGCTCCGGCAGCACATCAACGCCGGCAATCTCGCGCTCCATGATCTTGATGGGGCCGGCAAGAATCTCGAAAATCTGATCGGAGGCCAGATAGCAAATAACCGCACAGATGGCGACGGCGATTGCGGAGCGAATGAGGCGATCCCGGAGCTCGCCCAGATGCTCGGTAAAGCTCATGCGTAATTCTTCGTCGGACACGAGAACATCCTTTTCATCCATAAACAATTCCGGCATTATACAAAAGAAACCGGGTGCCTTTACAGACACCCGGATGGTAATTCATCGCTAACTTGGACTCGCCTTCGTACTACGGGGGATTCACCGGATTTCAGAATGCGGCGCGCCCGCCCGAATCCCCGTCGGGGGAATCGTCGTCCGGCCCCGGATCGGCGATTGAGGGGGCCTTCGCGGTCGGATCGGCCTTTTCCACCCACTCCTTCAATGCCTTGCCCGGCTTGAAGATGGGAATGCGCTTCTCGGAAATCGGCACCGACTCGCCCGTGCGAGGATTACGGCCCTGACGGGCATCGCGCACCTTCACCTCGAAAACGCCGAAATTGCGGATCTCCAGACGGTCACCCGCGGCCAGAGCCTCGGTGATCGTCTCCAGCGTGGTTTGAACCACGTCGGAAACTTCATTCTGGGTGATACCCAAATGTTCCGCAACGCTTATCACGAGCTGACGCTTCGTCACCAGATCACCTTTCAGTAGGTCGGACCAGTCGCAGTTTCGAGTCGGGCTACAAACCGAGGGCGCTGCGCCACGGCGTGGCAAGGCCGCCCGGATTGAGCGCGATAAACCCAACAATCAGACCGAGCACCAGGAAGAGAATAAGCACCGTCTTGGTGTTCTTGCTCATGCCGCCGCCGCCTTCATGCACCGCCGGTCCGCCGGGGGCCATGATGAAGATTTTCTCGCCGGCTTCGGCGCGCGCGCGCTTGTCATCGACGGAACCAAGGGTCTCGTTGATAGCGATGAAGGCGCGGTGCCATTCCTGCTGGAGCTTCTTCACCGCAACTTCCGACTGGGAGTAGATCGCCTCAAGGCTGGTCGCGCCTGACACGATATTCATCGTGTTGCCGTCCAGATTATAATCATCCGCGAGGGTCTCGCGAAGCACCTTGTGCGTGCGCGCCAGTTTGCTCTTGATCTTGAGAAACTGGGTTTCCAATTCGGCTTTGTTAATGCCGGGCTCGGGGTAGCGCGTGAGAATCTGATTGAACAACATCCAGTCGTTCATGAACTCCCGGCACAACTCCACACGACGCACCATCTGGTCAACGATTTTCTGTTGTTTCTTGCTCAAGGCCATGGTAAGCAACCACTCCGCGTTTGTGTCCCCATGAGGTTCCAAGTAATCTAACATACGGGCAGGGCAATGTCAATGTACGCAAAACGATTTAAGTCCGCAGATTGTAATCGCTTAGCGAAGCCCCATTCCCGCTTTTATTATAACTGCAATTCCGTAAAAACACAAGCTAGCCTTCCCAAAACGGGAGCACGGGTTTTCTTACCCGTGTATGCGCCGACGGCGCATCACTTCCTGCGAAAGCTTTGCACCAAAGGCATTGGCGTCGCAACCAAAGGTATCGTGCAATTGGGTTGCATGATACGCGGGTAAGAAAACCCGCGCTCCCGCTTAGCGCGCCGAACCCAATTTCAGGAAATTCTTGATGATCTGCTTGCCGCATCCCGTCAGTATGCTCTCCGGATGAAACTGAAGCCCCCACACCGGGTGCTCGCGATGGGCCACTGCCATGATCTCCCCCGCGTCGGTCTCGGCGATGATCTCCAGGCAATCGGGACAACTGCTCCGCTCGATGATCAGCGAGTGATAGCGCGTGGCGTCGAAGGGCGACTCGATCTCGGCAAAGAGTGGATGGCCCGTGTGATACATCTGGCTGATCTTGCCGTGCATGATCCGCTCCGCGCGGATCACGTTGCCGCCATAGGCCTGACCGATGCTCTGATGGCCGAGGCACACGCCAAGAATAGGGAAGTCCTTGCCGAGTTTCTCAATGAGTTCGACCGAGATGCCCGCTTCATTCGGCGTGCACGGCCCCGGCGATACCACAATGTGATCAGGATTCAAGGCGCGCACCTCGTCCACCGTGATGGCGTCGTTGCGGAATACGCGCACGTCATCCACCTGTTCACCGAAGTACTGCACGAGGTTGTAAGTGAAGGAATCGTAGTTGTCGATGAGGACGATCATGATTCGAGGCCTTTCTCCGCAAACTCCACGGCGCGGAAAAGCGCCTTGGCCTTGTTCTGGGTTTCCTCGTACTCCCGGTCGGGATCGCTGTCGTAGACGATACCCGCGCCCGCCTGGCAGTAGGCCATCCCCTCCTTCACCACCATCGTGCGGATCAGGATGCACGTGTCCATCTCGCCGGAAAAGCTGATGTAACCGCAGCCGCCCGCATAGGGCCCGCGGCGTTCCGTCTCGAGTTCGTCAATGATTTCCATCGCGCGAATCTTCGGCGCGCCGCTCACCGTGCCCATGGGAAAGGTAGCCTCCAGCGCGTCGAAGGCGTCGCAGTCCGACTGAAGCTGACCCGCCACTTCGCTGACGATGTGCATGACGTGGGAGTAGCGCTCGATCACCATGCGCTTGCCGGGTACCGGCGCCACCGTGCCGGGCTTGCTGATACGCCCGATGTCATTGCGTCCGAGATCGAGCAACATCACGTGCTCAGCGATCTCCTTCTCGTCCGCCAGCAGATCCAGCTCGTGGGCCTTGTCCTCCTCCGGTGTCTTACCGCGCGGGCGCGTACCGGCGATCGGCCGCACCATGGCAACACCCTTCTCCACCCGCGTCATCACTTCCGGGCTGGACCCCACCAGGGAAAAGCCCGGGAACTGCATGAGCAGCATGTAGGGCGAGGGATTGATGGACCGCAGCGCCCGGTAGAGGGTCACCGGGTGCGCCGTCACGGGCCGATTGAAGCGCTGGGAAAGCACCACCTGAAAGATGTCGCCCGCGCAGATGTATTCTTTCGCCCGGCGCACGATATCGCAGAAGGCCTCGCGGGTGAAGTTGGACTGGATGTCGTTTGAAAGCGCGCTGGGCGTGGGGTGAACCTGGGCGTCCGCCAGCGGAGCCTTCAGGCGCGTTTCCAGCTCCTCGATCTTCCGAAGTCCCTGGGCATAGGCCGCCTCGGCGTCATCATCCACATGGACGTTCGACACGATCTTGATCACATTGCTGCCGTGATCGAAAATCAGGATCGTGTCCGTGATTACGAAATAAAGATCGGGCAGATTCAGCGTGTCTGGATTGTCGTCCGGCAGTGTTTCGAAGAACCGCACCTGATCATAGGAGAGATAGCCTACGGCTCCGCCGTGAAAGGGCGGCAAGCCTTCGAGTTCCACCGGGGTGTACGCCGCCATAATCTTGCGGAGTTCCCGCAGCGGTTTTTCCGCCGCGAAACTCTCCGCCACCCCGCCCCGGATTACCGTCACATCCTTGCCCTTGGCATGGAAGATGACCGAAGGATTCGCACCAATGAAGGAGTAGCGCCCGAGCGATCCCGCCTGCTCCACGCTCTCCAGCAGGAACGCGTGCTCCTGGCCCTGGGCAATTTTCATATAGGCCGAGACCGGCGTCTCCAGATCGGCGAGGATCTCCCGAAAAACGGGCACCAGCGCGCCGGGACGGGCAACGGCCTTAAAGTCTGACAACGATGGATGTATCATGGGTTCGTTCCCTTGCAGACGCGCAGCGGCACGCAGGCCGTCTATTTCGTGGCGACGCCATCCCCCGCGAGGGTGAGGCTTTCGTCATCGTTCACGCGCCGATAAAAGCAGCTTGTTTCATTGGTGTGACACGTGGGGCCGACGGGATCGCATTTCAGGACGAGTGCATCGCCGTCGCAATCGATGCGTATTTCCTTCACGTGAAGCACGTTGCCGGAAGTCTCGCCCTTGAGCCATAGCGTCTGGCGGGAACGGGACCAGAAACAGGCCTTCTTCTCTTTCAGCGTGATCGAGAGGGACTCGCGATTCATATAGCCCACCATAAGGACCTGGCCATTTTCGTGGTGCTGTATGACGGCGCAGACCAGGCCCTTGTCGTCGTATTTGAGCAGATCATCGAGGGTCATGGCGGATACTCCCGTAGTTTATTGAAGGCGGGCCCGAGCAGGGGCCTTCAGGCATGAAATGGGGGAAGTGGGTGGCGCGTAAGGCCAGCCGGAGAAGGGACTGACCTAGGAAAGGACGGAATGACGCCATCGAAAATTGGCTTCGACTGTATGCGTCATGTGTCGTTCTCCGTGCCAGTCCAGCGGGGATTTCCCGCGAGGCTATACTCTTTAAGCCAGGGCATGCGTACTCTCGATTTCCAGGCGCGCCTCAGCGCGTGGTCCCGGAAACCACCGGTATTAAACTACGCCAGCCGCGACCGATTCAAGTTGCAGTCGCGGAACCCGCCCCGGAACCGGAACGTTTCGCGGCAAGAAGCCGAACCGTGATCGTGCAGAGATCCTCGCGATCATATCCGGAAAACGACGCGTCGAGCGGAAAATCATCCGGAATTCCAGCCGGATCGACCCCATTGAATTGCCGTAGAATATCGAACCCGGCATCCTCGAAAAGCCTGACCAAATCGGAGCGCCTCAAGCGATTGGTGTAGGCGAATTGATTCCCCGCGATACGATGCCACTCCTTCTCGGAATAGCGCAGAAAATTCGACCGCCCTATGGATGGATCCTGATGTTGAAAATGATCGCTTGGATCAATGAAGTGGATGGCGAGACCCGTGTCCTTCAAGATGCGTTTCGCCTCACGCATAATTCCCGCGATCACGTCCTGGGGCACATGCTCAAACACCGTTACGGAGAGATGGCAGTCCACCGTTGCGGCGGCCAGTCCCGTGTTGGCGGCATCACAGGGCGCCAGATATACGATACCGGCGCGCTCCATGAATTCGCGCGGGCGATCCTTGAACCGGGCGAGCAGCTCAAACCGCTCCTTCAATATTTCTGGGGGGGGGGCAAAAACCGCCAATTGTCGCTCGTAAGCAACCCTGTCCGCCGCTAACCGATTCAGCAACCCCGCAAATGCCCGGTAGTCCAGCCGCGGATAAAGATCCACGGTGATGACTTGCTGAGCACCAAGAAGACTCAAACACACCGGCACAGTGGGCAGGTGCCCCGTCCCCACTTCAAAATACGTCGCCCCGGCGATGGGACGCCCTGCGTCTATCAACCACTGCGCCATCTCGCTGAACATGGGAAGGCGCCCCTCGGGCTTGTCACTGATGCGCCCCAGATGGCTTTGCAAGTACCGGTAGGTGCGGGCTCCCCCCGGTAACGCATCAAATCCCTTCAGCAGGGCCGCCTTAACCTTCCAGTTCATTCGAATTCTCCTGATATGAATGCGGGGTCACCCCGAACCCGAAGTGCGGCGCTCCGCCCCCTACCCGGACTCCGCGCCGTCGTATAACATCAGGAACGCACAGCCACGCCGTGTTTTGCGAGATAGTCTCGCGCTTCCTGGATGGTGTGCTCGCGAAAATGGAAAATGGACGCGGCCAGGGCGGCATCGGCTTTGCCCTCCACCAGCGCGGCGCGGAGGTGCTCCAGATTGCCCGCTCCGCCGCTGGCGATGACGGGAATGCCCACGGCTTCGGCCACGGCGCGGGTCATGGCGATATCGTAGCCATTGCGCGTGCCGTCGGCGTCCATACAGGTGAGGAGGATCTCCCCCGCCCCCCGGGATTCCACTTCCTTTGCCCAGGCGATGGGCTCAAGTGCCGTGGCCCTCCCCCCTTCCCGGCCGCCGTGGCTCTTCACGATATAGGAGCCGTCTTCGAGCTTCTTCGCGTCGATAGCGACCACGATGCACTGGGAACCAAAGCGCGAGGATGCCTGATTCACGAAATCGGGATCCTGAATGGCCGGGGTGTTGATGGAGACCTTGTCCGCACCGGCTTCAAGCAACCGTCGGATGTCTTCCAGGGTACGGATGCCGCCGCCGACGCAGAGGGGCATGAAGACCTCTTCCGAGGTCCGCGAAACAACGTCCAGCATGGTGTTCCGGTTGTCCGTCGACGCCTGGATATCGAGGAAAACCAGTTCGTCGGCCCCTTCTTCGTCATAGCGACGGGCAATCTCAACCGGGTCGCCCGCATCGCGCAGACCGAGAAACTGAACCCCTTTGACGACGCGGCCATCGGCCACATCGAGACAGGGAATGATACGTTTAGCTAGCATTTGGGTACCTTGATACATTCAACTTGAGCATGACCAACAATCGGTGCGACTTCGTCAAGGGCTCTTCAAGGGGCCTGCTTAATTAAACCAGCCCCAGCGCTTCTTTTCCTGGCCCGCATTGTTCGGGTCGTCGTCGCCCTCGGGAATGGTCACGTCGCCGGTATGCTCGTCGCCGCCTTCAACCGGGGAATCGTCGCCTGATGCTTCGGTGGCCGATTCATCCGCATGCGCTTCCTGGAAGGGCGTGGCGTCCTCGGCGGCAACCTCGGTCTCCTCCGCATGGGCGAGCGTGCCGCCATAGGCCGGATCATCGTCCAGAGCGCCTTCGACGGCCTCATCCGCATTGCCCGAAGTCACCTCGGAACGATAGGGCGCCTCTTCTTCCTCGTCGCTTTCCACCTCGGCATAATGCACATCGGTGTCGTGCGTAAGGGGCTCGTCCAGCACGTCCATCTCCAGCGGGGCTACCGCGCCCTGGGACGCGCCCCCGGAGAAGGCCGGTTCATCCGACGGGGCGGTGGGGCTCACCGCCTCCGGAGACTCCCCCAGGCTTTCCTCTTCCACCTCCGTGTGAAAAGGGGCCACTTCCACCGGCGCGGGCTTGCTCACCTGGAGCGGCTCCAGCAACTCGGAGCGGGCCGCAGCCTGGTTGGAAACTTCATGGAGCGTGTCCACCGCGCTGGTATCCATGGCGTCGGCGTTGCCATCTTCGAGCTCCTGCTCGATGGGCCCGCTGCCGATGGGCTCGCGCGGGCCGGACAAGGTCAGGGGTGCGGGGGGCGCTTCAAGCAATTCCACCGGCGCGCTGTGGCTCAGGCTCTCCTTGCGGATGGCCTGGCTGGACTTTTTGGTATTCACGACAATACCGGTGACCTTCAGCTCGATCGTGGCCAGATCTTCGATGCCCAGATGCTTGGAAGCGGTCTCAGCGATGTAGTCCGTCACCAGACTTGCCAGTGCGCGGGCATTCTGGCCGGGTCGCTGCAACAACACCACTTCGGCGCGGATAAGCGCGCGGCGACCACCGTCCTGCGGGTCCACCTTCACATTGATTCGCTTCACCTCGGGCATGCGCGCGAGCACGTGATTCAAGGATTGCTCCACGGTATCAAGCTGGATCTGCACTTCGCCGTGGGGGCCGGTATAGCTGATTTTCTTGGGCTTGCGCCACTTCCGCGACTTGGGCGAGAAGCCATAGATGCCGAATACCAGCGCGACGATGGAACCGGTGAACCAGAGCCCCTGAACCGTAAGCACATCTTTGAGAAACGCAAGTTCCTGGGGAAGCTTCGACTGTAAATCGCTGAGAATCACGGGGATCTGATCGAGGTACGGCTTCACCTCGGGGATATCCGCCAGTCCGAGCGCGAAAATGAGCGAGACGCACCCCACGACGGCCACGACCAGACTGAGCAGCTTAAGGATAAAGAGTTTCATGGCGTATGATCCTTCTATATATCCGCGGGAAGCGATGCCTCGCGCGGCAGCGGAACCGGCCTTGGGGCGGTTGGCTTCCGCCCTTCCAGCGAACATCTACACCCGTCAGGGACCCGCGCGGCAACACACCGCCAAGTCCCCGGGCCGCCGCACGCCGATCCTGTGAGGTCCGGCGCCTGGGCGTTTCAAACGGCCCCCTGCACTCTCTCCTTAAGAAACTCGCGACGCGAATACCCCTTAGTTGTGCTTGGGGAGATACTCGTCCAACAGGTCGGGACCCAGGTCACCCCGACGGAAACGGTCGCCCCGGACGATCCGGGCACACAGCTTCGCCGTCGTGCTGACCCCTTCCACAATGAACTCATCCAGAGCGCCGCCTAAACGCTCGATGGCCTGATCGCGGTCTTTCCCCGTGGCGATAACTTTCGCCAGCAGAGAATCATAATAGCGGGGCACTTCGTACCCGGCGAAGAGGTGGGAATCCACCCGGACACCCGGCCCGCCCGGCATATGACAGCTCTTGATCACGCCCGGACTCGGCATGAAGTTACGCTCGGGATCCTCGGCATATACCCGAGCCTCAATCGCATGCCCCGTGACCTTCACGGAGCTGTAACCCAGCGGCTCGCCCGAGGCGACCCGGAGTTGCTCCCGAACCAGATCGAAACCGGTCACCTGCTCGGTCACCGGGTGCTCCACCTGGATACGCGCGTTAAACTCGATAAAATAAAACTGGCCGTTGGGCGCAAGCAGAAACTCCACCGTGCCGGCATTCGTGTAGCCGATGGCCTTCGCCGCCTTCAGCGCCGCCTTGCACATCTTCGCCCGCAGGGAGCTGCTCAACGCCACCGAGGGCGCTTCTTCGATCAGCTTCTGGTGGCGCCGCTGGATACTGCACTCGCGCTCGCCGAAGGTCACGATCCGGCCGTGCTCGTCCGCCAGA
Organism: Candidatus Hydrogenedentota bacterium; assembly: GCA_016791475.1. Lineage (NCBI taxonomy): Bacteria > Pseudomonadati > Candidatus Hydrogenedentota > Candidatus Hydrogenedentota bacterium. The sequence continues at coordinate 12,894 of JAEUWI010000074.1, read as the reverse complement.
ATCTGGACTTCCACATGGCGCGCATTATCCACGAACTTTTCCAGATATACGCCGCCGTCGCCAAACGCCGCCTCGGCCTCGTTGGACGCCATGGTGATGGAATGCTTGAGCGTCGCGTCGTTGTGGGCGATACGCATGCCCTTGCCGCCGCCGCCCGCCGCCGCCTTCACCAGCAACGGGTAGCCGATCTTTTTCGCCAGCTCCAGGATCTTGTCCGGATCCTCGATCAGCCCGTCACTGCCGGGCACAATGGGCACGCCCGCCGCCGCCACCGCCTTGCGGCACGCGGCCTTGTCGCCACTCAGTGAAATCGCCTCGGGACTGGGCCCGATGAACTTGATATTGCAATCTTTGCAGATACTTGCAAACTTCGGGCTCTCGGAAAGGAAGCCGTAGCCCGGATGGATACCCTGGGCATCCGTAATCTCGGCCGCCGAGATAATGGCGGGAATATTGAGGTAGCTTTTGCCGGGTTCCGGCGGGCCGATACAGATGCTCTCATCGGCCAGGGCCGCATGGAGCGAGTCTTCGTCGGCGGTCGAGTAGACGGCGATGGAGGTAATCCCCATCTCCCGGCAGGCCCGAATTACGCGGACGGCGATCTCGCCCCGGTTGGCAATCAAAATGCGTCGCAGCATGAAATAGGCTCTTTCGTGGTCGTCAGGACGGTCGGATGGCGAACAGGGGCTGGCCAAACTCGACCGGCTCCCCGTTTTCCACCAGGATGCGTTCCACGATGCCGGCGACCTTGGCCGCGACTTCGTTCATGATCTTCATGGCTTCCACAATGCAGATCGTCTGATCCGCGCTGACGCGATCACCAGGCTCGACAAAGGCAGGCTCGCCGGGGGCCGGGCTGAGGTAGAAGGTGCCCACCATGGGCGAGGTGACCGCCACCAGACCCTGGTCCGCAAGGGACGGCTCCTTGGATTCATTGGCGGAGCCAAAGGGCGTCGAGGGCGCGACCGAAGGTGCGGGCGCGGCCATCGGGGCCTGCATCTGCACCGGCGCGGGCATCGCCACGTACGTCTCGGACTGCTTGGTCAGCCGGATGCGGCGACCTTCCTCTTCGATTTCCAATTCGGACAGCTTGGAGTCTTCCAGCAAGCTGATAAGTTCTTTAAGTTCGTTTAGATCCACGGATCTTCCCTCCGTCTTGGACGGCGTGACGGGCGCGAATGTCGGTTAACGCGGCCCAGTTTCACCAGTGTTGCACCGCGACTACGCGTTGATGCGTTCCAGGTATTTCCCGGTGCGCGTATCCACCTTCACCACGTTTCCTTCTTCCAGAAACAGCGGCACCTGAATGGTCACGCCCGTTTCGAGCGTGGCCGGCTTGGTGCCACCGGAAGAACGGTCGCCCTGGATGCCGGGGTCGGACTTGGTAATGGTCAACTCCACGCTCAGCGGCACCGTCAGCGCAATCGCCTTGCCGTTGTGAAACATGATGACGACGTTCGAGTTCTCTTTGATCCAGTTGGCGTTGTCGCCCACCAGATCGGGGTTGAGCCCCAACTGTTCGTAGGTCTCGGTATGCATGAAATGGTAGAGATCGCCATCGTGGTACAGGTACTGCCACGTTTGGGATTCCACTCGGGCTTCTTCAAATTTCTCGCCGGAACGGTAGGTCTGCTCGATCACCCGGCCGGTCAACAGGTACTTGAACTTGGTGCGGACGAAGGCGGGGCCTTTACCCGGTTTTACGTGCTGGAACTCTACAATTTCCATCAGGCCCTTGTCGCTCTCTACGACCAGACCATTACGAAAATCGGCAGTGCTGATGCTCATCTATTCAATACCTTCAAGTCTTTGGGGAGTTTCGTAAGGATTTCACAACCCGTTTCTGTAACCAATACCAGATCTTCAATTCGCACCCCGCCCTGACCCGGAATATAGATGCCCGGCTCGACCGTGACGGCCATGCCGGGTTGGAGGATCGTATCCGAATGCTGGTTAAGGCGAGGCGCTTCATGGATTTCCAGGCCGACACCGTGGCCCAGCCCATGGCCGAAGTACTTACCGTACCCGGCTTCGCTGATGATGCCCCGCGCAACAGCGTCGGCATCACGACACGAAACGCCCGGCCGAATGGCGCCAAGCGCCGCCAACTGGGCGGTGAGGGTGATTTTATAGATTTCCTCAAACCAATTTCCGGGGATGGTACCGAATACAAACGTTCTAGTCAAGTCAGAGCAGTAGCTTTCGAGGATACAGCCGAGGTCCAGAAGGACAATATCGCCGGATTCCAGGCGCTTTTTCCCCGGCACGCCGTGGGGCAGCGAACTCCGGGAACCAAAAAGCGCAATCGGTGAAAACGACGATCCAAGTGCGCCCCGCTTCTTGAACTCGAACTCAAGATGCGCCACAAACTCCGCTTCGGTGATGCCCTCCTTTAAGAGGGGGAGCACCGACTCCAGGGCCGCCTCCGCCAGGGCGCTGGAAGCCCGAAGTTTGGCCTTCTCCTCTTCCGATTTCACCATGCGGGCCGTCGTTCCCAGCCCCTTCACCGGCACCACCGCCGTGCCCGCCGTCCGCTCCACCGTCATACTTTGATCCAGCGACAGCGTCGAAGGCTCCACCGCAATCCGGCCGACGCCCAACCCTTTAAGTCGTTCCCCGGCAGCCGCTTCCACCCCGCCAGCCACCTCCTCCACCACGAAGCCCCGCACCTGCTCTCCCGCCTGCTCCGTATAACGGAAATCACAGAGGAAGACCGCCTCCGTCGCCGTGATCAACACCGCCGATGTGCTCCCGCGAAAACCCGTGAGGTATTCGTTGGCCGGCGAGAAAAAGCTGACGAAGGCGTCGCAGCCATGGCTTTGCAGTTCTGCGCGAAGCGCGTCAAGCCTTGATTCCATGATGGGCTCTCTTTCGTTGGAATTTACACTGCCGACAGACACCGGAGCACCCGCTGAAAGCGGGCAACACCGGACAACAGCCTCAACATCAAGCACTTACAATTGAGGAAGGAAAAACATTACCGTCGGGCCTGCGCTCGCCAAAGAACAATCGAAAACTGCCCGATCTCGATAGGCCCGTGATCATACGGCCCGGACTCTCCTATTGCAAGCCCAGATCCCATCGGGCCTTCTGAAGACGCTCGCCGTCGCTGCGCAGTGCCGTGGAACGCTGAAGATAGGTCGCCCCCTCCGCCGCCTTTCCAGCGTTCTGATAGGCCTTCCCCAGCGCGGCCAGGGCCTCGGATTCCGCAAAATAGTAGTTCGGCTCCAAATGCCCGAGTTCCGTGGAACGACGAAAATTGCGGAGCGCCTTTTGAAAGTGGTCCAGACTCACCGCCCCCGAAGTCTTCGTCCCGCAACACCATTCCGCCCAGGCCAACATCTGATACATGTCCTTGTGCATCGGGCTCCGCCGGACCGCCTCCTCGGACCAGTTAAGCATGGCCGCGAGCCAGCGCTCCCGGTGATCGGCCGACTCGGGCCCGCTCTGCTCCACCAGCCGCTTGTAAAGTCCGCCGATCAAATACGCCGTCTGGTGATCGTGGGGAAAACGCCGATCCAGCCGCTCCAACTCCGCGATCCAGGCATCAACGCCCGCGATGGCGTGGTTCCGGGCCGCCCAGGGACGCACCATCTGAAAAACCGCTTCGGCGGGCAGCGCCGACTCGGGCGCCAGGGGCACCAGACGCTTCCCCTCGGGATCCGGGGCCAGAATACGCCCTGCTTCAAAGAGCAACCCGCGATCGGCAATCAGGGCAACCGCGTCGCCGATGGGGAGTGTCGGCGGTGGGTCTGGTTTTCCCTGAACCGCCCAGGCCGGACCATCGACAAGAAAAAATATTGCGGCATTGTGGCGCGATTCGTTCATCGAGCGATTGCTCACATTCACAAAGCGTCCACCGTTCATGGAGAGATCCAGCAAGAAGGGGCGCAGCGCCATCCCCGCGGCGAGGGCCGCCAGCAGCAGCAGCGGCGCCGCGACGACGCGGTCACGCACCCTAACCGGCATCGCCTCCGGAGCGGCGTAACTCCAGAACAGGCCCGCAGCCGCAAGCACGTACATGACGAGGGATGGATGGGAAAAATTGATGTCCAGCAAAGAATGGAGCAGAAAAGCCAGTACGCCGCCGAAGAGCCCAAGTAGCAGGCGTCGGCGTGCGGGCCGGGCCTCCGAAAGGATTATTCGCCGACCGCTCCAGAGAAAAACGCCCCAGAACGCCAGGAAAGCGAGCACGCCGGGGAGGCCCGCTTCGCACCAGGTCTGGAGCACGGCGTTGTGCGCGTTCTGGACGTCGCCCGCCCCGAGATACTGATAGGGGCCGTAGGCAATCCGAAAGTTACCCAGGCCCACACCGGTGGCGCTGTGCTCCAGGGCTATCGAACAGGCGACACGCCAGTACCCCAGACGGAGCCGCATGGAACCCGGATCGGCCAGTTCACCGATGGTCACATCCATCCCTTCCCCACTCACGGCCGTCGAGGGCGCGGTCGGGCTGCCCTCGGCCCCCGCCGACCCCGGCGCCAGAATGGGCGCCGCTGTCAGCACCAACACCAGAAGACTCGCAGCGGCGCCCCTCCAGCAGCGAAACCTGCCCACATAAAGGAGCGCGCAGATACACCCTGCGGCGACCAGCGCCAGCATGGCCCCCCGGGAATAGGTGATCCAGAGGGCCCCGCACATCAGGGGCGTAAGCATCAGCGCCCCGACCGCGCCGAGCACCTGACCCGCCCGGGCCAGACCGAATTTTCTCGCACACAGCAGAAATAATGTGGTTGCAATCGCCGAAGTCAGCACGGAAAGATAGACGAGATTCCGCGCGGAGCCAAACCACGGGGTCGCGCCGAGGCCATAGGCCAGCGGAAGCTGCCCGAGCAGGTACAGCGGCACGCAAATCCCCACGAAAAGCGTTACACCGAAGGGCACAATATAGCGCCACTGGTTCAAGGACCTTTGACACCCGCTTCCGGAACCGCGTATCGACGCGACACCGTTCCAGGCACAGGCGAGAGACGCCGGAATCCCCAGAATGAGCAAGGCGGCAAGCGCATTGGGAAATACCATGCTGGCAAAGGCCCGGTTCAGATTGAATCGCCGCGCGAGTTCCGGCGTAAACTCGGTTGCCCCCTTGAACCACTGGGCCAGACGACGGGGATCCTCCTGCAGGTACTCACGCAACCAGGGCAAGACGTACCAAAGGTGCGGAAAGGCGAAGAGGGCCTGTCCCGCCATGCCCGCGAAAAGCCCCATCAACACAACACCCCGGCTGGTCGGGTGGGGCGTCGCATTTATGGCGAGGAAGAGCGTCGTGCCGCAGGCCGCCCAGTGAAGCAGCTCGCGAAAGGTGGCGTCGAATTGGATGGAATTTACCGCCGAGAGCAGACAGCAGGCGTAGAAGATACTGAATAGAGCCAGTGGGACGCCCCCGCGAACGGGCACAGGACTTCGAAATTGCCGCACGGCCCAGATGGCGACGAGTAGCAGCACCGCCCACAGAAAATAGAAATTATCCGTAGGGTAGGTGAAACCATCGAGCCAGGGTCGCAAGGCGAGCACCGCGGCGAGGCCAAGGGACACATGCACATAGCCCGCGCCCGCGATCAGGACAAAACCGGCGATCACCACTGCAATATCCACACTGTGGAGCGACGCGGCCCCGAGCACGGGTTCCATGCGCGCCCCCGCCAGGAGAAGGAGGGCCTTTTTCAAGCCCAGAAGGTCGTTTCCCACCGCCAGAACCGCCAGAATACCGCCCCACGTCGCCACACAGAAAAGTGCGAGGATCGTATTGCGCGGCGAAGCGAAATCATCCGGCCAGAGGGACGGCGCGACAGCTTCATCGACCGGGACAGGACGGAGCGCCGTGTTTCGACGGCTCATGGATCGTCCCTCCCCTTGTCCGTGCCCGCGCGCATCAACAAGACGATGAGCAGGAAGACCCCGACGGTCTGCACGATAACGATGGAGGTCCCCCGGGCATCGAGCAGCGGGAGAAAAGCACCGCCCAGGCCGATGATGGCCGCCACAAGGAGGATGAACTCCACCGCCTGCCGGGGCGACATGCCGAGGTCCACAAGCCGGTGAGAAAAGTGTCGGCGGTCACCCTTCATGAGCGGGGCGCCATTTTTCCATCGAATCAGCAATACGCTGGCCATGTCGAAGAGAGGTACCGCCAGGGCGAGGAGCGGCGCCGCCACCGCGATTCTGGGTGTTCCTTCAACGTGAAAGGTTCCCAATACCGCAATTGTCGCAAGGAAATAGCCGCAGAACATGGCCCCGGCATCGCCCATGTAGATTCGCGCGGGGCTGAGATTGTGGTAGAGGAAACCGGTGGTGGCCCCGGCAAACACCAGGAGCAGAAAGCGCACCAACGGCTCGAAGGGCACCACGCACAGGAAGAAAGACAGGGCCGCGATGATCGAAACCCCGCCGCACAGCCCGTCCATGTTATCCAGGAAATTCATCGCATTGGTCAAAATTACAACCCAGAGGACGGTGGCGAGTCCGGAACTCCACGCGCTGGAGAAGACAAACAACTCAATCCGCACGTCCGCCAGCACCAGCAGCAGGCCTGCGAGGACTTGTCCGCCCAGCTTGGCCCAGGGGTTCAGGGCCCGCCAGTCATCAACGAGCCCGAGGAGGAAGATCACGAGACCGCCGGCCAGGATCCCCGTGAGCTTGCCCATGCTGCCCTGGCCCAGCGCCGTGGCGAGCACCCGCTCGAAATCGTCCAGCCCGATTCGCTCCAGAGGAAGCAGCACCAGGGCATGGCCGGCCACAACGAGATAGAAGGCCGCCACAATCGCCACACCACCCAGAAGGGGCACCGCCTCCACCTGCGCTTTGCGCTCGCCGGGATGATCCAGGATCCGCCAGCGCAGCGCCAGCTTCCGCACCACGGCGGTGAGCCCGACGGCGATCAGCGCGGAAATGATGAACGTATAGGCGTAGGCCGAGTACATCTATTGGCGGTCCGCCAGGGCTTCCCGGTACAGCGCGAATTCCTGTTCCGCCAGAATGGCCGCATCAAATTCCCGCCGGACGCGCGCGGCGGCAAAGGCCCCCATTTCCGCACGCTCCCTGGAATCCGACAGAAGGCGGTTTATCGCGGCGGCCAGGGCCGAAGCATCTCGCGGTGGAACGTTCAATCCGGTTTTCCCATGGGCGTTGACAAACTCCACCCCCGTCCCAAGCGCCGTAGCCACCACCGGCTTTCCGCAACAATGGGCCTCCAGGATGGACATGCCGAATGCCTCGCTGCGCGCTATGGACGGAAATGCGAGCAGTTCGCAGGCGTGCAGGTGCTCGACCAACTCGTCGCGGGTCAGGTGGCCGGGGAAGTGTACCGGCACGCCCATGGAACGGGCAAGCTCGCGTACCGACTTCCCCTCCGGACCGTCACCGGCGATCACAACCGGAGCCGCAATGTCCCGCGCGGCCTCCACGAGCCAGGGCAATCCCTTGTAGTAGCGGTGTCGCCCGGTAAAGAGCACGAAAGGCCCGCCGTAGCGCGCCCGAAGGGTCTCAACGCGCTCCGGAGCGGGGGACCCGAATTCTTCCGGCACGACCCCAAGCGGAACCACCCGGCATTTCTCCCGGAAGGGCGCGAGCGCCTCGGATGTATCGCGATACGGCGCGGACGTTGGAAGAATTACCGCCGCACGCCGGAGGAAGCACTGCTGAATGGGCCGGTACACCCGCATGGCCCCCGCCTGCCGCACGATGTCGCTGTGATACCGAACCACCAGTACGCCCCGGGGGGATGCGAGCAGCCAGCCGATCTCCGCCGTGGGATTGGGCAGATGCAGCACAACCACATCGGCATCGGCCCGCCGGAGGTACCACGGGAAGAAGAGAGAAAAGGGCGCACTTTGGAAGCGGCCCAGCTCCCCCACCTCGGTCACCATCGTCCCATCGCGCAAAACCCGCCGCGTAGACAGACCCCGACCGCAGGTGAGCGCCTCCACCTCGGCCCATTGACGCTGAAAGCGGCACGTCAGGGCCATATGGCCTTCGATCCCGCCACTGACGGGCGGGTCGAAATCTTTGTATACGTGGAGTATCTTCAAGGGCACCGCATGATCGAAAATCGGACACATTGCGCCGGTGCGCGGCCGGCGGTCACGTCACCCCATGGCCTGGCGCACGCCCGCATCAAGCCCGCGCCATCACTGTTACAGGATCTTTCAGGTTTCTGCACAAAATATTCATACAATCCGGGCATAATCGGCCCGTCGAAGCCGGTCGGGCGCTACGCATCATCTCATCCGTCCCTCCGTGGACTAGGGCGCGTTTGGCCCTGCGCCCCGGCGCGGCATGTTTCATTGCACAGCGGGCGAACTGTCCCATACCCCGGACAGCCTTCGCTAATTTGGGGTATGGACACTGGGCGCGGTTCTTTCCGCTTCGGCGGATCGAACCCGCGCCCGGTATTCTCAGCGAATAACCTGAGACATGTCCAGCTCGGACAGATCCACGTTCCCCATTTTCGCGCCGTGAAGGGTCGTGCCGTTCAGCGTTGCCGCGGGCAATTTGCCGAAATAGCGCATCCAGAGTCGAGCACTGGTCAGGTCCGCCAGCGTAAAGTCCGCTTTGGAAAGGTCGGCGCCACTCAAATTAGCGCCCCGCAGTATCGCCCGATTCAGGTCGGCCCCGCGCAAATTGGCGCAAAAGATATTCGCGTCCGACAGGTCTGCGCCGACCAGCCGCGTGCCGGAAAAGTTCACCCGGCTCAGATTGGCCTTCACCAATATCGCCCCGCTCAAGTCCGAAAGACTGAAATCGGCGTTCGTGCATTCGCAGCGGGTGAGATTCGCCCCGGCCAGACTGATCTTCCTGAAGTTGATGCCCCGAAGCAGCTTGCCCTCAAGCGCCACCCCCTTCAGATCGGGCACTTCCTCCGGATTTTCCATCCGCCAACTGTTCCAGGCGCCGACGCCCGACTCCAGCAATGCTTCGATCGCTGCACTCGCCATTCAATTCGTCCTTCTACCGTTCACGGCTGCTCTGCCCAACTGCGATTCCGATGGGGCCCGCCCATCCGCTCCGTCAACCCGTTTCCGCCAGCTCCAGCCGGAGCAGGCTGAAATCCATGCCCCGCATCGGCGCGCCGCCATTGTGAAAGGTCACGCCGCCGTAATACTCGGCATCCACCGCCACATGGGTATGGCCGAAGTACACCGTGTCCACACCATGAGGCGTGCCGTGGCCGATATCATGGATATATTCATGGACCCGCTTCAAGGTGCGCTGCGGCGGGTGAACCAACCGCGAAATCGCGATGTGCGCCCCAGCCTTGAAGGCGGCGTCGTATACCCGATTCTTGACCCGGCCCTGCTTCTTGTGATGAAGCCAGCTCGACCGGTACGCCTCGAGCTGGGCATGGCTCATCTTTCGCGTGGCCATGTCCCCATGGAGAAACAGCGTGCTCCCCACGCGGAGATAGTAGGGATGCCAGGTCAGATTCGGCGTCCGGCGGGCCAGATCGGAAAGGGCGTCGATAAAGCCCTGCACATGGTCGTGATTACCAAGATTGACGTGAAAGCGGCAGGCGGGATATCGGGCGGCGAGTTCAGCCAGAAACTCGATGGCCTTTTCCACGGTCTGGTCCACGCTCTTGAGCATGGTCCATTTGAAATCGAAGGTGTCGCCGTTGAACACAAACAGGTCCGACTCCGCCGCAGCCTCGTAAATCTCGGGAAGATGGGACTGCCAGTTGGAACGCTTGCAGTACATGTGCAAGTCTGAAACGACGCATACCGACTTCATGCCCGTCCTTTCCTTCACGTGAACCGGAACTGCTACGGCGCAAGTGTATCACACGCGCACCCGCACGTGCCTGAATCCACCCACCCCCTGACACAATTCCTCGCCCCGCTTGTATGCTCTGTGCAATACTCTGTCCTCCGGGCCCGGTGCGCACCTGAACGCGCTCCGGGCGATAACCAGCAGACCCAGCGGCAACACGAGGTGTACCAATAATGAAGCGCAAAGCCGAACTTCCCTGGCGGGGCCTCCCACTCCTGTCTCTCTTCCTTCTGGGCTCCCTGCTTTCCGGCTGTCCCGACCCGGATCCCGATCCCGACCCCGACCCCGATCCGGAGCCGGTCCCCGCCGTTGGCTTTCTGGTGCCCCAGCGCCTCGCCACGGATGAGGCCCCGGAGGCCGTCGCGATCGCCCTGATCAACAACGACGCCTTTCCGGACCTGGTAACCGCCAATCGCGCCGACAATACCCTGACGAGCTGGATCGCCGATGGCGCCGATGGCTTCACCACGGGACAGCGCCTCCTCACACGGGCCACCGAACCTCGGGCCGTGGCCCTCGGCGATCTCGATGAGGACGGAAATGTGGATATCGTCTCCGCGAACTCCGGAAGCAACAACTTGTCCGTGCTGTACGGGGCCGGCAACGGCACCTTTTCCACGGCGGAATTACTAGCCCTGGCCGACGGCGCCGAACCCCGCGATGTGGCGATACTCGACGTGAACGAGGACGGGCACCTGGACCTCGTGTCCGCCAACAGCGGACTCGCCAGCATATCGGTGCTCACCGGCGACGGCGCGCGCGCCTTTGCCGCCCCGCTGAACCTGAGCACCGGAGACGGCCCCCGAGCCCTGCTGGTCGCGGATGTAAATAACGATACCCGGGCGGACCTGATCTGCACGGACCGGGACGACAACGCGCTCTCCCTGTTCATCAACGAGGCCGACGGCAATTTTAGGACCCGCCTCTCCCTGCCCACGGGGCAAACGCCCCGCATGACCCTCGCGAAAGATCTGGACAACGACGGCTGGCTCGACCTGGTCGTCAGCAATCCCGGTTCTTCCAATATCGCGGTCCATATCGGGGCCGGGAATGGCGCATTCGACACCGCGGTATTCGTTCCAACCAAGTCCCATCCCACCCGAATCGCCCTCGGCGACTTCACCGGCGACGGCGAAGACGACGTGCTTGCCATTCTCTTCGATGACCTCGATGACACCCTGTCTTCCGGCGAAATCCAGTGCCTCGCGGGCGATGGCGAGGGAGACTTCGAGCCCTTCGATCTTTACTACGCCGGCCCCGGCGTCGTGGCCCTCGCCGCCGGCGACCTGGACCGCGATGGCAAGCTCGATGTGGCCGCCTGCAACGTGGATCAGGATAGACTCCTCATCGCCGCCGGATCCTCCAACAACGGCCTGGCCATGGAACGGCGCTTCGCCACTGGAGAACGCCCCCGCATGATCGCAACGGCGGACTTCAACCGCGACGGCGATCCGGACGTCGCCGTGGCCAACCTCGACAGCGCGAACATCTCCATCCTGCTGGGCGACGGCAAGGGCGCATTCGGCGAGAGTACCGAGATCTCCGCAGGGGGGCCCGCACGCGCCCTGGCGACCGCCGACTTCAACGGCGACAACCGCGCCGACCTCGCCGTCACCAACTTGGAGCAAAGCCGGGTCGCCGTGTTTATCGGACAGGGCGACGGCGACTTCGACGCCCCCCAATTCTACTCCGTTCGTGAAGGTGACTCAGCGGGCACTGCCGAACCGCGTTCGCTGGCCGTGGCGGATTTAGATGAAGATGGCAACCTCGACCTCGTGACCGGCAACGCCGCCCGGGACAGTGTGGCCGTGCTCCTCGGCGATGGCGAGGGCGCTTTCGGCGAGGCAACCGAGTTTGACGCCGGCAATTTCCCCTTGGATGTCCATCTGGTGGACCTCGACGAGAATGGCAACCTCGATCTCGTCCTCGTCAATGGAATCGATGAAGACGGCGACGGCGCTCCCATCTCCGCCCTTCGCATAATCCCCGGAAAAGGGGACGGGACCTTCGACGTGGCCAACGATGTGGGTTACGTGACCGGCCTCGGCCCGAACAGCGTGGCCGTGGCCGATTGGGACAGCGATGGCGATCTGGACGCCGCAACCTGCCACAACAGCCTCGACAATCTGCAGTTGTTTTCCGGGCGCGGCGACGGGGCCTTCAGCGCCGGGGGGCTCCTCGCCGCCGGCGACGCCCCCAATGCCGCCGGGGCAGCCGATTTCAATGAGGATGGCCAGCCCGACCTCTTTTCCACAAATGACAACGGACGGATCACCATTCGGCTCAGCCGCCAGGGATTGCTCTTCGAAAGCGCGATCTCGGTCTCCGTCGGCACCCGCCCGATCCAGGCGCTCGCCGTAGACATCAACGACGATGACCACATCGATATTGTTGTACCCAATCGTGACACCGACAATATTTCCGTGCTGCTCGGCACGGGCCCGGCGGACTAGCCGTGGAAAGGGGCGGCGGCGCGCCGCCCCTTTCCCAAAATTTCCTTTGCAAAATCACTGCTTGGTGGTATACTGCAATTGGACTCGGGAACAAGGTTCCAGGCGACCAGGTGAACGGCCCGCGCCAGGGTTTACCGGCGGCCAATCGCCGGTACTGGCACCGCGGGAACCCGCGAGCGCCTGAGTCCACACTGCGGTGAGCGCGATGCGCACGCCCGCACAAAAGGTCTGGCCGGACACCAGCCCTGCGGACGCTGTCCCGCGAATGCCGCTGCGAATACGGTGGAAGCAGTTATCAAAAAGCGTTGTGCGCCGTGTCCTCAAAACAGGACGATAAGTGGCCATGTGTAGAGCCCAAACCCCAATGCGCAGATAACGCTGCTACTCCCACCCCAAGGTAAAGCGGAAGTTGCGTAGCGAGAGTGCTTTGTAAGGATCCCAAACAGGATCGATACGGGCCATGTGTAGCGCCCAGACCTTACCAGCGAAGCCATTTCGACGCCGCTTCCGCCTTTCTCTTTTTCTCCCCTCCTGGTGACCTCTGAGTGTGCCCGGTCCGCACCATCCGTTGATGGGTGGTATGGGTCGTATGGGTGGTATGGGTCGTATGGGTCCTTTGGGCCCTTTGGGTCCTTTGGGTCCTTTGGGTCCTTTGGGTCCTTTGGGTCCTTTGGGT
>JAEUWI010000073.1 GCA_016791475.1 Candidatus Hydrogenedentota bacterium | reverse complement strand
GTATCATGGCAAAGCAAAACGCGGAGGGGACATTTTCATTGAGTTAAGGATGGGGACATTTCTAAAGAGTTCCGACAGTCTGTTGCCTTCGCGTTGTTCGCATTCGCGCCCCTGTGTTAGCATCCTTTCACGGTTTTTGGCGCAACGTGTTGGAGCAATCAAGTGGCCGGGCTGAAGGCATTCGAGAGACAGTTCATCCGCGACAGCGTGGTGGATGAGGCGCGTCTGCTTCAGGCCAAGGAAGATGCCGAGCGCGCGGGTGGCTTTTCCGGGGACGCCATCGTGAAGCTTGGCTTCGCCGACGCCCCTTCCGTGTATCAATCCCTGGCGCGTTTCTGCGAATTACGCTTTGTCTCCCTGGCGGACCTGGCCCTTTCCGAAGCGCTGCTGCGCAAGGTGCCGCCTCGTTTCGCCACTCAGTACCGCTGCGTGCCGGTGGAGGAGCGCGAGGGCGTGCTGGTGCTTGCGATCAGCGATCCGATGAACTCGCACCTCCTTGACGACATTCGCCTGGTGCTGAAACAACGCCTGGAGGCGGTGGTGGCCACGCCGGAAGATATCCAGGGCGCCATCAAGCGCTATTACGGGGTCGGCGCGGACACCATGGAGCGGATGCTGGACCAGCGGGAGGGGAGCGTGAGCATCGCGCCGGTGCGGCGCGAGAGTGCGAATCTGGACGACGACCAAATCGATGCGTCTATCATCAAGTTTGTGAATGAGCTGATTCTTGAGTCGGTAAAGTCCGGCGCGACAGACATTCACATCGAGCCTTTTGAGGACGAGCTTCGGGTCCGCTTCCGGATCGACGGGATACTCCATCAGGTGCCGGCCCCGGGCCGCATACAAGGATTTCAGGCGGCCATCGTTTCGCGCGTGAAGATCATGGCGAACTTGAACATCGCGGAGAAGCGGCTGCCGCAGGATGGGAAGATCCTAGCCACCTTCGGTGCGGAGTCCTACGACCTGCGCGTGTCGATCCTGCCCACACCCCACGGCGAGACGGTGAACATGCGCGTGCTGACGCGATCCAACGCCTTTCTGACCCTGCCCGAGTTGGGCTTTCGGCAGGAGGATCTGGCACAATTCAATGCCTTCATCAACAAGCCCCACGGCATCCTGCTGGTCACCGGGCCCACGGGCAGTGGCAAGACCACGACGCTCTACGCCGCGCTGAGCAAGCTGAACAATCTGGAGCGGAAAATCATCACAATTGAAGATCCGGTGGAGTATCAGCTTACCGGGGTGACCCAGATGCAGGTGCACAACCAGATCGGCTTCGATTTCGCTATGGGCCTGCGCTCGATCCTGCGTCACGACCCGGACATCCTGCTCGTGGGTGAGATTCGCGACTACGAGACGGCGGAGATGGCGGTGCGATCGAGCCTTACGGGGCATCTGGTGTTGAGCACGCTTCACACGAACGATTCGGCGGGCGCGGTGACGCGATTGCTGGATATGGGCGTGGAGCCCTTCCTGATTTCCAGCACCATGATCGCCGCCATTGCCCAGCGACTGCTGCGGAAGAATTGCGAGGCCTGCGCGCGCCCCGTGGACTACGACGCGGCCTTGCTCGCCGCGGAGTTTGGCGACGTGACGGCGGAGGTGTCGCAAGCGACTTTCCGACGGGGAGAAGGCTGCGTCGCCTGCCGCAACACGGGCTACCGGGGTCGCGCCGCGATCTACGAGATGCTGCCCTTCACCCCGGACATCAAGACCCTCACCGTGCAGCGGGCGACCTCCCTCGCCATCAAGCAGGTGGCCCTGCGCCAGGGCATGCGCACCTTGCGACGCGCGGGCTGGCTCCGGGCCTGCGAAGGGGCCACCACCATCGAGGAGGTGCTTCGCGTGACGGCGGACGCCGATGTGCTTATATTCGGCGAGGGTGGCGATGCCCCAGTTTCGCTATGAGGCCAAGAAGGGCCCGGACGAAAAGCTGAGCGGCGTTCTCGAAGCGGAGAACCAGCGCGCGGCCGTGGCGCGCCTCCGCGAGATGGGCTGCTTCCCCCTCGATGTGACGCGGGTGGAAGAGGACGGGGGCGTGCGCAAGGGCCTTGCCCGCGCGGTGCTTCAGCGCATCCGCCTGAAAGACCGCAACATCTTCTTTCGCCAGCTCGCCAACCTTATCGAATCGGGCATGATGCTGACCCAGGCCCTCCGCACCATCGCGAAGCAGGCGGAGAATCCGGCGATGACCGCGATGGCCGATGCCGTGCGCGAGGAAGTGCAAAAGGGCAGCACCCTGTCCGACGCGCTGGCGAAGCAGGGGAAGCTGTTTCCGCCGCTCTATATCAATCTTGTCCATGCGGGAGAAACGGGCGGCATGCTGGACGACGTGCTCTGGCGTATCGTGGCCTTCGGCGAACAGGAGGAAGAGCTGCGGGGCAAGGCCTTCTCCGCACTGGTCTATCCGGTTTTTCTCTCCGTCATCAGCGCCATCTCCGTGTTCATCCTCGTGTCGTTCGTGTTTCCCAAGTTTGTGGGCATTTTCAAGGAGTTCGATGCCGCCCTGCCCTGGCCCACGGTCGTTGTCATGGTCACTTGCCAGTTCATGGGGACCTGGTGGTGGGCGGTCCTGCTCGGCCTCGGCGGGAGCGTCTGGGCCCTCGCGCAATGGCTGCGCACGGAAGCGGGCCGCACCCGGTGGGACACGGCGATCCTTCGCGTGCCCGTCGTTAAACTGCTGGTGCAGAAGTATGAAATGGCCAAGTTCGCCCGCACCTTCGGCACCCTGCTGGACAACGGCGTGCCCATCCTCACCACGCTGGAGATTACCGCGGGCGCGATGGGTAACCGCGTGATTCAGGAAGAAGTTCGAAGCCTCCACAGCGGCGTCATGAGCGGCGGGTCGATGAGCGAGGGCCTCCAGCAATGCAAACACTTCCCGCCCGTGGTCGTGAGCATGTTTGCCGTGGGCGAAGAGAGCGGTCGCATTGGCGCGGTGGCCAACCGCATCGCCGACGCCTACGACATCGAAGTGGAGCGCGCGGCCAGGGCCGTGATGGCCCTCTTCGAGCCATTGCTGATCGTGGTGATGGGGGTGATCATCGGGTTTCTTGTGATCGCGATGCTGCTGCCGATGCTGACGCTGAGCTCGGCGATTGGGGCGTGACGAGGGGACCGTCCCCCGCTTTGAACCATTCAGGTCGAATTGACGCGGTCGAGGCGATCGACTACAGTGATGCATAACTGAATTGCATTCGAGCGCGACGTACTTCCATTCACGCTCGAAAGTTTGCTCCAAGTCCAATGGTCCAGCATATCACGGAGCTGAATCTTTCATGTCGAAGCAATACCGCTTGTCTCGTCGAGAGTTTATCCGAGCCGGTTCGGGGACGGCACTCGTGTTGAGCGGTGCCGCGTTGGCGGGCGCCTCAGGTGCTCCAGGCTTGCCTGAGCGGGAGTCGCGCGACCCGGGGGGTGACCTGGTGGCCTTTTCCGGAGTGCGCCTCTTCGATGGGACGCAATCCCGCGACGATCATGCCGTCCTCGTAAAAGGTGGTCACGTGGTGGAAGTTTTACCGCGCGAAAAGGTTCCCGAAGGCATCACGCACTACCACGAGCCAGACTGCACTGTCCTTCCCGGCTTGATTGATGTTCACGTTCATTTCATGCGGTATCAGGGGCCGCAGTTTCTGGCCTATGGCGTCACGACGGTACGGGACACGGGGAATGATCTCCAGTGGATACTGGCGCGTCGGGAGGAATCGGAGATCAAGCCGTGGCCCCGGATATTGTGTCTCGGTCCGATTCTGGATGGCCCCGCACCGGTGCATGGGCAGGTTTGCCGGAGGTGTGTGAATGAGGCGGATGCCGTGGCGGCAGTGGGGGAGACGGCGAAGGCGGGGGCGGATGGACTTAAGTTTTACGTGGGGCTCGATCCCGCGTGGATCCCGGCTATGGCGGCGGCGGGCCATGCGGCGGGGCGCAAGGTGTCCATGCATTGCGCGGGTGGTGGCGTGCTGAGTGCGGCGCGGGCCGGGGTGGACGAGTTCTTTCACTACGACGGTATCCTCGCGGATCTTTACCCCGACCGTCCACGGGCGTGGCTGAATGCCTGGGGTCGTCCGGACTTTGCCGAGACGTTGGAGCGGCAGCGGACCGTGGCGGATGGAATCCGGGAGTTGAACATCACGGCGACGCCTACGCTGGCCTACTGGGATTCGCAGCGGCGCATACGCGAGGCGGGCTGGCCCGAGTCGGAAGACTTGCGCTACACGCCATCGGATATGGTGGCGTGGCAGGCCGTGCCACCCGACGAAAAGCTGAGAGACGAGTGGCGCCGCGCACTGGAGGCGGCGCAGCGATTTACGGGATTGTTGCTGGAGCGGGAAGTGCCCGTTCTCGCGGGGAGCGACGTTCCCTGCGGCATCATTCCGCCGGGTCTGAGCCTGTGGCGCGAACTTTCGCTATTGGTCGGCGCGGGGATGTCGCCGGAGCGGGCGATTCGCGCCGCGACGGTGGATGCAGCGACGTATCTCGAAAAGCCCGATCTGGGGAGCCTTTCACCGGGCTCGGTGGCCGATCTGGTGTTCGTGCGGGGCAATCCGCTGGAGGTGATGCCCGAAAAGCCGGATATCGTGATGACGCTGCACCATGGCGCGCTATACCGTCCAACGGAATTGCTGGCGAGGGAGGAGGTCGGTCTGGAGGACGAGCCGTGGGCTCGGCAGTTCAAGCAGCACGGGGAGCGGCAGAAGGCGCACTAGCGGGGCGAGGTACATCGCTTAGAACGGCGCATTTTTCCAGCCGGGCTTGAGCAGTTCCCGGTAGCGGGTAAAGAGTTGTGATCCCTGGCCTTCCAGCGGCGCGAAGGTGGGGGACTGCCGGAGGGCCTGGGTGAACTGTGTAGCGAATAGGCCGAGTTGGTCCGGATCTTTGGTGTTCAGGGAGTCGCCGATGATGCGGAAGCAATCGAACATGGCGGGGAAATATTCCAGGTCCTCCTTCGCGGTGGTCGGCAACTCGGGCCAGATCGTTTGAATAATCTGGCTCATTCGGTTGCCCAGTTCCGCGGTGGGGGCGTCGTCGGTGTATTGTTCCAGCAGTTCGATGGCGGTGGCGAGTTCCCCGCCGAGATCGTTGCGGGCGCATTGCCAGGCGGCCCAGCGGCGGACGGCATCGCGCGGCGCTGACTCCGGGTCCCAGAGGGACTCGCCCATGAAGAAGGTGGCGGGGTAGCGGGTCCAGGCTTCGAGCCGGTGGCCAAAGGCGCCATTCAAGTCAGCGGCCTTAGCCTCCTTGATCAGCGCGGGCGTCCAGCGGAGGCTGGGGATGAGAAAAGAGTATCCGCTTTCGGGGTTGGCGCCAAAGAGAAAGGCGGAGGAGCGGAAGCCCAGGGCCTTCTCGCGCACGGGGAAGGAGATGCCGCCGTTGTCCCCGCCCACGGCGGTGATGTCGACGATTTCACCGGAGAAACTTTCCTCTATCCGCGCGTTGATGTCGTCACGGTACTTGAGCTTCTTGATGTCTTCCCAGACCCACACGGGCCAGAGGTTGTACTCCAGCTTGGCCTTCGGATTGTACTCTCGGAAAAGGTCGCCAAAGGTCTTAAATTGCTTCGCGATAGACCCAGGCTGATCTGCCGCGCAGCCATTTTTCTCACACCAGCAGCCACCGGGATCGTAGAACCAGATTTGGATGGCGTCGGCCTCCGCGAACCACGGGAACTCGCTGCGGGCGTTGGCCAGCAGCAGGTCCCAGGCGCCGGGGGCGTTGGGGCAGACGGCGGGGAAGCCGTGGTCTACGTAGGTAATTTCCGCATGAATGGCAGGGTTCGCATTCCACAAATCTTTGGGGAAGAAGGTGGGACAGAACATGTACACCACCTCAAGTCCACGCCCCTGGGCATAGGCGATCATGGCCTTCAGGTTCTCGTGGATCGACCGTGTGAGAGGGCGTTGCGACAACTCGGAAGCCGGGTTTATGCTGTACGTGTCGATCCAGATATAGAAGTAGAAGCGGTTCAGCTTCGCCAGAATGAGCTTGTCGATATAGGTCTGCCAGCGCTCCGGCCCCCACTCGTGGGGCGTGATGCCGGGAATGTTGTACCCGATGTTCATGTATTCCCCCCGCTCCTCGATGGCGGGGAAGTCGAAAATTTCTCTCGCGGAGCTTTCGTCGGTCCACTCGGGAAAATCCAGATAGACTTGGCCGTTGTCGCGAAGACGGAGCCGGATCTCCAATTCGGAGACGGCATAGACCGTTCCCAGTTCGGTGAATCCGCCCGCGAGGATTACGTCGCGGCCGTTCTCCTTCACCAGGGCAATCGCATAAGCCTGTTCGCGCTGCCACGGCTTGAGGTCTTGCGTGAGCACAGCGAGTTTTTCGGGTGTGAAGTGGCGCTTGAGGCGTTCGTCTTGATCGAAGAAGCCGACATGAATTGCGAGTGGCGATGGCGCGTCTTGATTCGCGCGCAGGCGTTTGACTCGTTCACGGAAGTGCTCCACGGCCTTCGCGGCGGGGCTGTCCTCCATTGAAGTGGAAGTGATCACGGTCGGATCGACGCTTTCCTGCTCGGGAAATTCGAAAGACGCCGCCGAAAGCGCGCAAGCGAAGATTGTGATCAGCAGGACGGGCAGGGATTTATGCATGGATGGCCTCAAACTGCGCTGGCCCCGAAGGAGGGGATTGAACCACGAAAGGGCATGGATTCGCCTGGAAAGTGGCTGGCGCGTGTGCGATCTGTGTATCGCATGGCATGCGCACAATTGAGTACCATTCAAGCAGATCCGATTACAATTCTCAAGAACGTATGGATTGATGTCCTGGACCGTGCTTGATCCGTAATCAGACCGGGTTGCCTCCAGAGGGCTGTCCCGCCGATCGGAACGGCAGGCATTGCCACGGTGGACCGTGGCAACGAGCGGGAGCGGTGGCCTGGCGTCGGCGAATCGCGTAAGAGAGGAGAGCGGCTTCAGTGTTGAGATGGCTTAGTTGTAACGTGTGTTGCCTGCTGGCGGCGTCTTTAGCCTGTGCGGAGTCTGCGCCGGCTCCCACGGGCATACCTGCTCATGGCCGAACGTATACGATTGCCGGTTTACCGCAGAGCGATTACACGATGGACGCGGTCTACGAGCACGGCGCCCTGACGCCCCTCTCCTGCGCGGGAACGGCGGCGTACATCATCGCACCGAAGGGCGCGGTGGATTCCGAGCGGCGCTGGGTATGGATCTCGAATCTTTTCCTCGCGCTGAACGACAAAGACTGCGGTCCCGTAATGCAGCGCTACTACGTGGAAGGTGCGCTGGCGAAAGGCTTTCACGTGGCGGGCATCGACGTGGGCGCGAGCTGCGGGAGCCCGAAGGGCGCAGCGGTGTATAAGGCTTTCTATCAGATGCTGGTGAAGGAGTATCAGCTCCATCCGAAGGCGCGCATGATTGGTCAGAGCAACGGCGGCCTGATTACTTATGGCTATGCCTTCCGCTATCCCGATCATGTGGAGCGCGTGCTGGGGATTTTTCCGGCGACGGACCTGACGAGTTGGCCGGGGCTGGATCGACTCTGCGGACCTTTTTCGCCCCAGGGATTGGCGTACGGCCTGGGGCGTGCCGAAATGGAGGCGCGCCTCAAGGAGTTCAATCCCATCGACAATACTGCGCCGCTTGTAAAGGCGGGTGTGAAGGCCTATCACCTGCATGGCACCGCAGACGACGTGGTGCCGATGGAACCCAACAGCGGAGAATTTGCCCGGCGCTACAAAGCAAGCGGCGGGGACATCACGGTGGAGATTGTGGAGGGCGGCAGCCACGGTGCGCCGTTGAAATCATTCTTCGAGTCACCTGCCGCATTGGCGTTTCTTCTGGAATAAGGGTATCATCGGCTCTATGAAACCTTACCGATATTTCACGCTCTTCGTTTCCCTCATTGCGGAACTGCTTCTTTGTTCGACAATTGCCTCGGCTCGGGCCGCTTCGGATCGGATCCTGGTCGTCGCGCCCGATGGTGATGATGGCGCGTCGGGAACGCTTGAAGCGCCTTTTGCGACCTTGACCCGCGCACGGGATGCCGTTCGCGCGCTGAAAGCGCAGGGAGAAGGCGGGGTTACCGTCTATTTGCGCGGCGGAGACTACCACCTGAGCGAGCCGGTGGTCTTTGGGGAGGAGGACTCGGGCTCGGAAGGCGCGCCGGTGACCTATCGCAACTACGAGGACGAGACGCCTGTGCTGGCGGGCGGCATTCCGGTTACGGCGTGGCAGCCGTTCAGAGGCGGCATTCTCCAGGCCGCGCTACCCGAGATCTCCGCCACCGATCCCATGGCCTTTCAGGTCATCGAAGCGGGAATCGCGGGGACGATGGCCCGCACGCCCAACGACGGCTGGTTGCGGCTTCGCGATCCCGAAGTCGCGCCGTCGTGGTCCTTCGGCTATGAACACGGAGATTTTGATCCGGCGGGTGTGGACACAACCCAGCTCCACTTGCATCTGATGCAAATGGGAACCTACTTCTCCGAGCACATTCCCGTGACCCGTGTGGATGCCGCAGTGGGGCGATTCTACACGGAATTCAAGATGAAGGATCCCGCCTACGATCCGGTGGCCGGAAAATCGTACCAAATCGAGAATGCCCTCGCGCTGCTCGATGCGCCGGGTGAGTACTACGCCGATCGGGCTGCGGGTGTGCTCTATTACTGGCCGCTCACGGGGGCTCCAGTGGTTGCGGATACGGTTCCCCGGTTGTTTCAGGTCGGCGGAACGGATGCCGCGCGTCCCGTTCACGATCTGGTGTTTGCGGGTCTTACGTTTCAAGGGGGCAACGATCAGATTGCGATCAGCAATGCCGCGCGCGTTACCCTGCGCGATTGCCGATTGTTCAACGCAGGCACGAACGGGATCTCCGTGGGCGGCGGCACGACGCATTTCACCGTGACCGGCTGTGAGATCGCGCGCAGCGGCACCAATGGCATCTGGATCCGGGGCGAGTATGAGCGCAGGGAGGGCGGCCCGGCTATCGTCCAGACGCATGGGCTCACGATTCACAACAACTACATCCATCACATGGGCCGACGCACCATTACCGGTTGCGGCATTTCCGTATTCTGGTCGCTCAACGACAGCGTGATATCCAACAACCTGATCACCGACGGGCCGAAGTCGGGCATTTTGTTTTTCTCCATGTGGGACATGCCCCGCGAACTGGGCATCATGAACAACAACGTGATCCGGAACAATGAACTCGCGCGCTGCATGAGCAGCTCCTGGGACGGCGGCGCCTTTTATATTGGCGCGACGACGGACAACAATACCTTCGAGAACAACCGCATCGTCGATGCCTGGTCGTGGTTCAACGCCACGTGGCCACAGCCGGAGGATCGCCCGGAAGACGCCTGCTCCATCGATTTCGACCCCGGCATGACCTATAACACACACTTGCGCAATAACGTGGCCTATGGCGCGAATGCTACGGTGGTGGAGTTCGGGCGTTACGAAGACGAGACCTTTCTGGAGAATAATTTCTTCGAGTCGCCGGGAAGGCCGGATGAGATCCTGGTCAATGGAAAGTGGGAGAAGCACGGGGTTTTTGATCGGTCAAAGGTGAGGGATGACATCGGACTCACGGCCGACTACAGATACCCCTATCCCCAGGAGGTTGCCCGTCCGGTGACCCTGCCTGTCCGCTGCGGGTTCGATCGTACCCTGAGCCCCTTTTACCTCTACCGCTACGAAGACGGATTTCGGCATGGATACCTGATTGACTCGGGCGCGCACGAAGGTGTCGGCGCCGTTCGCGTGGATAAGGACGTGATGGTGCTGCGCTATCGACATCCCACCGCGATCTCGAGAAAGGTGACGGTGTGGTTCTACGATGACGCGGAAAAGGCCGGGGCAACGTGCCTTGCGAAACTGCGGGGACCAGCGGCCATTGAGGAAGGCGAGATCGCTCTGGGCGTGGACGGCGGTGTGTCGCGCGACCACTATGTGGTGCAATTGTGGGAGGACCGTGTTGTTGCGACCAGCGTTGCGCGCGGCACGGGGTGGCACGAGCTGGTGTTCGACGTGAAGGAGGGCAAGGAACATGGCGCCGAGATCTTGCTGGACGGAACGCAGGTGGGGCGCGTGCCCATGTTTCAATCATTCACCACCGTGGACCTGGGTGATGGGCGCTTCGGATCCGACAGCGTCGGGTTGGGCTTTGATACCCTCAGAATTGAGTAGCGGGTCAGCCGAATCGAAAGCTGTAAAGCGATCCGCCCGTCATGGCAAAGCAGAGGCGCACCCGCCGGTCGGTAAATTCGGCGAGCCGGTCTTTATCGCCCCAGCGAATGAGCTGATCTGTGCCGTCATCCGTCAGCGGACTGCAATCCGCCATCGCATAGCCCGGCAGGGGCTCTCCGCCTTCCGTCTGCAACTCCACCCGAAAGTCCAAACCCGGCGTGGCATTGACGCGCAGTTGGTTACCCGCGAAGACGAACGCTTTTGTGACTAAGTTCGCCTCGCCCGCGGCATCCAGGCTCACATAGCCGCCTTTGCGTATCGTTGCCAGCGCCGTGCGGTTCATGCGCATGCGGTCGCGGTAGAAGGGCCGTCCGTCTGCAAAAAACGTCAAATGGTCGCCATCCCATGCGGAATAGTAGTGCCACTCCTCCTCGCCGACGGTGACGCTGCTTGTGGCGAAGGCCAGGCGGTCATAACCGTTATCCTCCTCGCTGCAGGGCAACCACGCTTCGCGATTACCCACGCGCTGCCACGTCTTCCCGGCATCGCGGCTGGTCACCAGGCGTACCTCCGTGGTGCCCTTGCGCCAGATGTTGGTTGGCTCGGTCGAGCCGCCGGGATCGGGCATCATAAACTGCGGGTCCGTGCGGTCCCCGTGAAAAATAACAAGCTGGCCCAGCCAGAGCCCGGTCTTCGGCCCGCCCATGCGTGACGCGGAGAGGTCCATGTACTCCACAAAGGCCTTCGGATCGCGGGACTCATCTTCCGCGATAGGGAGAACCAGCTCGGGACCTTCCCAGGTCAGCAAGTCCTGGGAGGTATAGCGCGCGATATCTCGACCGCCGCGCTTGCGCCAGTTGCCGAGTTCATCCTGGCTCACGGCGAACCACGTGGCCGCTTCGGTGTCGTAGCCAGCGATGCCGCTGAAGCCCCGGGGGGAAAGGCTCCCTTCGGCGAAGGGCAGCAGCTTGTCGCGCCAATCGGGATCGTTAATGAAGTCCGGAAAGTCTCTCGCAAAATAGAGCTTTGATTCCACGGTGTTGGCGAAGGGATGGGTGTCGTCCTTCCTCGTGGCGCGCACGATAAAGTGGCGATCGGGATCGCTGATGTTGCCGCGGGCGTGGAGGTCGTAGATGAAGTCAAAAGGGCAGCCGAGGTTATTGGCTATGGAGATGACGGTCGGTTCCTCGAAGGGAAACTCCGGGATCTTGCGGAAGCCCGTCGGGCCGCCGATTTCATTCAGGACCGGTTTGGTCCAGTGGATGCCATCGTCGCTCGTGGCATAGGCGATGGCATTGCGGAACCAGTGGGCCTTGTCCTCGCCAATGTAGGGGTGAAGGGTTTTCACCGAAGGATCCCACCAGAGATAGAGGTAGCTCATATGGAAGCGTCCGGACGCATCGCGGCACACCGCGTTGCCGTGATAGACTCCGCCGCGCTCCCAGTCGCGGCCATCGGCTTCTTTGATGAGTCCTTTTTTAACGGGCCGGTGCATTGTTCGTTTGAAGCCATGGGACTCTTCCACGATCCAGTCGTCGAAGAAATACTGGGGTTCGCTTCCGATATCCAGTGGGCCACTCGCGTTGGCGTTATCGGCGTGTGCAGACAGGCCACTCGCCGCGAAGGCGGCAGCCGATGCGCCAAGAAAGTGGCGACGACTTAGTTTTCGTGCAAAGGGCGACATGGCGTCTCTCCGATGGAAAATCAAGTTCGGTTGCGATTGAATTTAACCCTGAGGACTTACATACTAAGCCCGCGTCTACGGCGAAGTCGATTTTTGGTTCGTGATAGACAACTATCCAAACGCGGGAGAGAGCGAAAGTGTCCTGTTGCCATCACTACGAGTTCATGGACGGTCACGAGCATGTATTTGCCGTGAACCCGAGCGCCATTCGCTATGGCCAGGGGGCGCTGGGGGAGGCCGGGCACGAGGCCGCCGCGCTGGATCTGAAGCGCGTCGCCCTCTTTACTGATCGTCGGGTGGCCGAGCTGGAATGTGTGTCCATCGTGCGCACGTCGCTTCAGGCGACCGGGGTGGATGTGGTGGTCTATGACGAAGTGCGGGTGGAGCCCACGGACGCTTCTTTCAAGGACGCCGCGCGCTTCGCGAGTGATGGAAATTTCGACGGCTATGTATCCGTGGGCGGCGGTTCGGTCATCGACACGTGCAAGGCGGCGAATCTCTATGCCACCTACCCCGCCGAGTTCCTGACCTATGTAAACGCGCCCATCGGCGATGGTCAGCCCGTGCCTGGTCCCCTGAAGCCCCACATCGCGTGCCCCACCACGGCGGGCACCGGCAGCGAATGCACCGGAATGGCCATTTTCGATTTCGTAGAGCGCCACGTGAAAACCGGCATCGCATCGCGGAGTTTACGCCCGACGCTGGCCCTTATCGATCCCGACGTAACCAGCACCCTTCCCGCCAATGTCGTCGCGGCCAGCGGCTTTGACGTGCTCAGCCACGCGCTGGAGTCCTACACCGCGAAGCCCTTCACCCAGCGGATGAAGCCGGAGCGGCCCGATCTCCGGCCCATGAGCCAGGGCGCGAACCCCTGGAGCGACTTGGGGTGTCGCGAGGCCCTGCGCCTCTGCGGGGACTTTCTCGTGCGCGCCGTGCAAGATGCCAGCGACACTGAGGCGCGCCACGGCATGATGTTCGCCGCCACCCTCGCGGGCATCGCCTTCGGGAACTCCGGCGTCCACCTGCCCCACGGCATGGCCTACTCCGTGGCCGGGATGATCCGCGACTACCGGCCCGACGGCTACCCGACCGAAGAGCCCATCTGTCCCCACGGCATCTCGGTCATTGTGGACGTCCCCTCGGTGGTGCGCTTCACCGCCCCGGTCCTACCCGCGCGACATCTTGAAATAGCCGCCCTGCTCGGGGCCGACCTGTGCGGCGCGGCCGAAGACGACGCGGGCGAGGTGCTGGCCGAGCACATCATCCAAATGATGCGCGACACCGCGATGCCGAATGGTATCGGAGAACTGGGCTACGGCGAAGGCGAAATAGCAGGACTTGCCGAGGGCGCCTTCGCACAGCAGCGGCTGCTGTCGAACTCGCCGGTGGCCGTCGGGATGGAGGACTTGGCGGTGCTGTATCGAGGGGCGGGACGATATTGGTAGAAGTTCTGAGACTTCCCGATCGAAGAAGGTACCGAGAAAGTCCCGCATGTGCTAAACTTTCTGTACGAACTTGGAGGTGAATCATGCAGTATGACGGACACGTAGAGAACGGAGTCATTGTGCTGGATGTGCCCGCAAAACTCGAGAACGGGATGAGGGTGAAGATAGAGTTGCTTCCCGTGGCGGAGGAAGGACTATCGCTGCGTCCTTTACGAGGGACGGCATTTCGCTATGAAGATCCATTTGAACCCGCCGAGACGGTCGATGCCTGGGAAGCGACCCGGTGATACTGCTTGATACCCATGTGTGGGTCTGGTGGGTTCAAGGAGGCGGCGAACTCTCACCCAAAGCGATTGAGTTTTTGGATGGTGCAGTTGAGAGTGGGATAGGGGTTCATGTGATCTCTTGCTGGGAGGTCGCCATGCTCCACGCTGGCAATAGATTGTCTTTGCCTTGCCACTTGGACGAATGGCTCGACCAGGCCTTGCGTTACCCCGGCGTGCAATTGATGCCCCTGAGCCGGACGGTGGCAGTGAATGCCTGCCGCTTGCCCGGAGAAATACATCGCGATCCGGCGGATCGAATGCTTATTGCCGCGGCAATCGAACTCGCTTGTACGCTGGTGACTGCGGACAAAAAAATTCTGGCCTATGAGCACGTGCGGTCGCTTCATCCAGACGAACTGGAAAGCTGAGCGCAACGGGGGCGAATGACATGCCAGACACGGAGAAATCCGCCATCGAGCAGTGCATCCTCGACGACGACGGTAGCTGCCGTGATATCAATAAGGAAGACAAAATGTCACAAGAACCATGGAAAGCGGTCGACGACTACCTCGCTGACCTGTTCATCCCCGACGATCCGGCGCTCACCGCAGCGCTTGCCGAAAGCGAAGCGGCGGGCCTGGACCCGATCTCGGTGTCGCCGATGCAGGGAAAGCTTCTGAATCTCCTCGTCCAGCTCAACGGCGCGCGGCGTATCCTGGAAATCGGCACACTTGGCGGCTACAGCACAATCTGGATGGCCCGGGCCTTGCCGGAGGGCGGGAAGCTGATTACCCTGGAGCTTCAGGAGAAGCATGCGGAAGTTGCGGGGAAGAATGTGGCCCGTGCCGGCCTGTCCGACAAGGTGGAAATTCGCGTCGGCGCGGCGCTGGACTCGTTGAAGGCGCTGGAGGCCGAGGGCGGCGCGCCCTTTGATCTGATCTTCATCGATGCGGATAAGGAGAACATCCCCGGCTACTACGAAGGGGCCATGAAGCTCTCCCGAAAGGGCACGCTGATGATCGTGGACAACGTGATTCGCAATGGCGCCGTGCTGGAGGCGGGCAGCGAGGACGTGAGTATTCAGGGCGTGCGGCGTTTCAACGACTTGGTCGCGACCGATTCGCGGGTGACCACGAGCACGGTACAGACGGTGGGCAGCAAGGGCTACGACGGCTTTGCCATGGTGCTGGTTACGGGCGAGTGATATCCGGCGGGGGCAGTCAAAAAGGGGGCTCTCGGGTCGATTGCGCTATTTTGTACAGATTTCGCCTTGGGCAAGGTTATACTATACGCGTATCACGAAGTCGCGATTCGCAGGTGCGCCAATCCCTTTGGGCAGTTTGAGCTTCTCCGGGGTGTAAAAGAATCTTACAGAAAGACGATGTAGTGCTGGACGATTCCTCCACAACACAAACCTCCGACCGGGTGCGCAGGCTTGTTGCGCGGGCAACCTCGCGCGCCGCGATTCCCTACCTGCTGATCGGCAGCATTTTCCTCATCTCGGTGATTTTCATGGGCCACGAGGTCGTGCAGAACATCAAGGCGATTGAAACCTGGATCATGGGGCTGGGAACCTGGGGTATCGTTGCGTTTGTCGCGATGTTTGTCGTTACCACGTCCTTTTTGATGCCGGACTCGATTCTCTGCATTGCCTCCGGAGTCCTTTTCGGGCCCGTTTGGGGGATTGTTGCCATACTATTCGGCATTCTGATTGCCGCCATGCTTCAGTTTCTGCTGGCCCGTAGACTTTTTCAAACGGGAATTCAAAGAGAAATCTCACAGCGGCCCGCCCTCGCCGCAATTCAGCGCGCCGTTATTCAAGACGAGTTCCGGCTTCAGGTTCTCGTCCGGCTGACCCCTGTAAACCCGGCAATTTTGAACTACCTCCTCGGCGCAACGCATGTCTCGGTGTCCGGATTCCTATTCGCCTGCCTCGCGCACATGCCGGCCGTCATGGTGGAAGTCTATTTCGGCCACGCGAGCACGAACATGGTGAAGAGCGCCGATGGCGGTTTAAGTCATGCGCTTCTCGAGTATGCACTGCTCTTCGGTGGCCTGGCCGCCTGTATTGCGGTGCTGGTGATCGTGTCCCGCATGGCGCGAAAAGCCCTGGTGGAGGCCATCGCGGAGTCCGAAGCGGTAGCAGACTGCCCCAAGCGGGCACTGTTGTCGGAAGGCTGACTCGGGGCGCCATCTCCAGTGATTGAGCGGGCCCCTCAGCGGATTCCAAGCAGCGTTCCGCTGCCTGCGTGCAGCACCAAGGTTCCCTTTCGGGATTCATTCAGTGTTCTTTCCGTCAGCGGCAGGACATTGTGTTCCAGCAAGTCTTCAATTTTCTCCGTGGCATTGGGCACTGCTACCCTCAACGCCTGTCGTTCGTGGAGGTCATCATTAACTATGATGGCGTAGCGCGCGCCGGTATCTGGGTCCACGAAGCCCTGTATTGCCCCCGGACCTTCCAGACTCATTGCCTCAATGTCGGTCCGCTTCAGTCGAAGGAGCAGGTCGGCATGCGGCGCAAGCTGGGCGTAGACCCGGCCGAGTTCTTCGAGCTGGGGCGTGGAGCTGCCGTCGGGATTCGTCAGCGCGTTGGGGCCGAGATCGGTGGGCTCGGTAGCGAGGACTTCTTTCCAGGCGACGTCGGCCGGGGGGAGCGTTGATGTGGCGGGGTCGGGCGCTTCCGGCGCCACGGTATAGCAGACGAAGCCTTTGGCTCCCCCGCGAAAGCTCTCCCAGACCTGCCAGCGCATTTCGGCCGGGGTGGGGCAGCGCCAGTGCAGGTAAGAGCCCGGCAGGCCGATGAGGTGGCCTTCGGCATTGTATTCGCGCGGTCCCCAGATGTCACTGAAGCACATCCCCATGACCCACGCGCTTGCGGGGCCGTCGCCGATGGCCTTCATCATGGCAGTCATGTTGTTGCGGAAGAAGCCCTTGCTCGCTGCGTCGGTGTGAGGGCCGTTGGGGTCGTTGGGTCCGAAGAAGGGATACAAATCCATGACGACGATGGGAAGCTTCGTTTCGGCGGGGACCAGGGGCGTCTGGGGCCACATGGTGACGGCGGTAGTAAAGCGGTCGGGATCGAGTTCGCGGAATTTCTTCCGCAGCGTTTCGACGCGGGGCAGGTGCTCGGCCAGAGGCTCGTCACTGAGAACCCAGCCGATGAGGGTGCTGGAACCACCGGCGGTGGCCACCAATTGGGGCAACAGCCTGTTGTAGTACGTGCCGTCGTCGGCCCAGCGCCAGTCCAACTTGGCCTCCACCGCGCCCATGGAGGAAAGGAGGCGCATATCGCGCTTTTCGCATTCGGCGATTAGGCGGGGCAGATCGACCTCGTCCATGTTGGTGACCCAGAGGAGGTTCACGTGATTCTTCCGAAGCGCATCGAGGCGTCGCGCGACATCCGCCCAGCGGTCGATCCCGTTGGCCTTCGCGCAGGCATCCGTGCGCTCCCAGCTCAGATAGGCGCCAAGGGGTACAAAGGCGGGTGGCCGATCGGCGGCGAAGGTCTCGGCCGTTGTGCTCCGGCCGGATATCGCGAGAACGGCGATCACGGCGGCAAGATAGGCAACGGAAAATGAGCGCAATAGCGCGGTGCATAGGAGCTGGTAGTTCTTCAGGCTTGTCACTTGTTCTCACTCGTCATAAGTTGTACGGGACCCAGCAGGCCGGAGGGCAGCAGGGGGGAATCGGGCTTGTAGGGGCTCCAGGTGGTCCAGGCGATTCGCTGGTCTTCCGGCAGGGCGCTGTCGCCGATGAGGCGGTTGGGCCAGCGATTGGCCACGTCGATTTCCAGTTGGTTGGCGGTGGGCTTTACCGCCGCCGTGATGTCCACGCGCCACGGTGCGCACCACAGCACACCGAGGTCCTGGCCGTTCATGCGGACGCGTGCGAAGCCGGGCACTTCACCGATATCAAGCAGCACTTGCCCGGTGGCTGTCGGGCAATCGAAGGTCTTCCGATAGGTCGCGATGCCCGAGTAGTGGCGTACGCGTTCATCCGGGTGTTGCGTCCAGTCGACGAGTGTATCGAGAACCACGGCACCGGGACCGCCGCGCTTCTCATCGAAGGTGACTTCCCAGGGGCCTTCAAAGGTCGCCATGCTGCGCAGTGGGGAGAAGTTCACCTTCGGCAAGTCTTTCGATAGCGTCGAAGTGCTGAAGACAATGAAGAAGCTCTGATGGGCCTCGAAACGCATGGAGATTGATGTCAGGCCATCGCTATTCTCCGCCGTGTTGAGCGGGTGCATCGTTCCCGTGACCGGATCCCAGAGTTCTGCGGCGCGCCCCGCCACGCGGAAGGTGCAGTCCGTGTCTACCCGCTCGCCAGACTGATTGGCGATGAAATACAGGTCTCGGTCTTCCGTCCGGCGATGGGTGTAGCGGATGGGGCCGTCGCTGGCGAAGTCCTCGGGCACGCCCATGCTTTGCAGCACGGCTGCGGTGGGCTCATAGTCGGGGTACACCTTCCAATGGGGCTGGGCGCTGTCATAGGGGTAGGCTTCGCCCGGTTTATCGACGGCGAGTTCGCCGCCCCAGACGAGGCGGCCCTTGCCTGCGTTGCGCTCGGTTACCGCTGCCGGGGCCTCCAGGCCGCCCCACAGCTTCGTGGCGATGGACAGGACCTCCTGATCGCACGCGGGATAGCCCGACAGGCTGGGGGACTTCAGGGGTGGCGTCCCGATGACCGTGGCGCCAGCCGTCAGGAGCCCTTCGATCTTGCGCAACAGCGCCGGGGTCATGGTGTCAAAGGCGGGCATTACCAGCAGGCGATAGGACGCGCCGCCGGGGAAGACGACCTTGCCGTCTTCAACGTTGGCCTTAAGCAGCGTTTCCGGGGCGCAGCCGTCGAAGTTGTAGCCGCGCCGGTCGCCAAATTCGCCAGCCAATGCGGAGGGCGGCGGACGAAAGACGTGGGGCGCACCCTCCGGCACGAGGTAGCAAATATCGGCGACCGTAGCCCCCTGGCGCAGCAGGTACTGACAACGCGCCAGGTACTGGTGATAGGCGGATACCATGGGCCACCAGGTCTGGGTGCGATCCCAGTGAACGCCATAGGGTCCCATGGTCATGCCCGGCTGGCGATCGAGCCAGGGCTGGTGGGCGAAGCGATGGAATACGATGCGGTTGATACCGGTGGCCAGAGCCCAGTCTCCCTGATTCTTCATGAGGGCCGGGTAGAGTTGCCAGGCCTCGCTGTCCGCCGCCGTGAAGGCTTCCGCCGCCACAATGGGTCGACCCAGGGTGTGGGCGATGGAGGTCGACTCGTAGCACGTGAAATTGGAATCGAAGCCATGCCCCCGCGACCAGAACTCGCACATGGGCACATCGGCCACGCCGCCCAGGGACATGTCGGCCGTCGGGTTCATGTCGTAGGGCTCGATGGAGAGGCCGAAGCCGTGCTGCCGCCCGAGTTCCTTCAGGTGCCCCGCGTGGTATTCGAGCACCAGCTCCTGGGCGGTCTGGCGAAGATCCCACAGGAAGCGCTCGGACTGCTCGGCGCTGCCCACGATGCGTCCGGTCATGACCGGCAGCCAGGGACGCGATGAATAACCGCGCCGTAGCTCAAATTGCTCGGCGAACTTCGCGGTCCAGTTCTGCGAGCCCATTTCCCAACTGTCGATGTGGAGCATGGTCCAGCCCGTCTTGCGGTCGCTGGGCCTGGGGCCTACCGCTTCGAGCAATCGGCCCACAAAGGCCTCGAAGTGGGCATCCAGCGCGGCGGGGTCGAACTTGTCACTTTCAAGCCCAAGACCGGGCAGGGGTGCCGGGCGCGTGTTGGCGCCGGTATTACGCCGACCGAAGCGCAGAATGGTCCACTCTCCCGGCGGCACCGTCCACGCGATGCGTCCATCGGGCTGGAGCTGTCCGGTCAGGTCGATCACCTCCCCGGCTGGGATGGTGTTCGCCGGAATCTCGGGGTGTGAAGAAGGCGCGGGAATGAACGGTGCGATGCCGGGCTTGGAAGTATAAGGTTCCCGCACAAAGAGGGCCTTCTCGTCCAGGCCTTCAGTCGCCCCGGCCGCACGACGCGGCACCGCGAGCACTGCCTCATCGGCATAGAAATCCCGGCGCGCATCCAGGAGCCATTCGGGCAATCCAGACTCGCCAAAATAGGGTTTGCGCGCTTCCGGGATCGGCAGCACACCGTCGAAACTGGCGGGCCCCGTCACCTCCACACTGCTGGCCACCAGGTGCTGCATGGACTGCTCCGCCTTGACCCAGGGCCCGCCACTGCCGGTCCAGCCGGGCCCGGCGTTCAGCGTGATCTCAAGCCCCAGACGCTCGGCCTCCTCCACGGCGTGTTTGAACAGCGCGCGCCATTCATCACTCATGAACTCAACCGGGCCACGGGGGATGCCTACATCCACCTCCATCAGGATGAGTCCACCAATGCCCGCCTCGGCCATGGCTTCGAGGTCGGCGGTGATGCCCTCGCGACTGAGATTGCCGTCCATGAAAAACCAGTAGACCCAGGGTCGTGCGGAATCGGGTGGAGAAGCAAAACCCTCTCGCAGGTCGTCGCCGGTTGCGGCGACGGAAAGGAGCACGCTGGCGACAATAAACGCGGCGGATGCGAGGCGCGTTGCCATGGGGTAATCCTCCATAACGGTACGGCTTCGTCATCGCCCTTCTCGTTACGCGGCTGGAGCCGTTCCCCGGAATGGGAAGGGGCGCTTGATCGCCATCAGGCCGTTGCGGCGTATGGCACCAATGATCGAAGCACGGAGGCAGTATAGCAAGCGGAGAACGATATTCGCTATGAAGCCGAGGAGAGGCTCGCGAGCACAATCTGGCGCACGCACCGCTATCAAATCCAGTACATTAGCGCAATCCACGGTCGCAGTGGCCACCTGTGGCACGGCGGGTGCCACCCGTGTGCGCTCGACGTGTCTCACTGCGGTGGCGCCTAGTGCCCAGAAAGAAGCGGGGGAGATAACGGAGGCCTTCGTGTATCCAATGGGGACGTCCTCAGGCGATTTCCAATGCCTGATTCCTGCTATACGAGGATTGAGCAAATTACACGCGCACTAATACTCTTGTGCGAAATGAATTACTTGACATTTCCCCTCGACAGGTGTAAGTTCGGATTTAGCGGCATATGTCGCGGCAGTACCTAGAAGCACTTTCGGGCTCATTAAGTTCCATGTCTTACACCTACAACGACATCGGTCAGTCGGCGACACTCTCCGCGCCGGGAAGCAAGGTGTGGGACTACACCTATGATACGGGCAATCGCCTGACGAGGGTGGATATCCCGAACGGCATGCACACGGAGTACACCTACGACACCAGCGGCCGTCAGGATTCCATCCATCACAAGGACGGGGCGACGGTGAAGCAGGGCTTCGACTATACCTTCGACGAAGGGGGGAACATCACCCGCATCGATCACGAGGATGGGTCCTACTGGACCTACGACTATGATGGGCGCGAGCGCCTGATCGAGGCCATCCGAGGCAATCATGCCTCGCCCACGATTCTGGCGACTTACGAATACACCTACGACGACGGCGACAACATGTTGACCAAGACCGTGCCGTGGTACGACGACTTTGAGGATGGCAATCACACGGGCTGGTCGGGCAATACGGGCGACTATTCCGTCTCCGGTGGCGTGTTGAAAAACACCCCCCACGCATCGCTCTGGAAGGATCTCTACCAGACCGAGACGGACGCCGATCACGATGTGAGCTACAAGTACATCCGCTACACCACCACCGGCGTGGCGGCGCAACACCTGCGCTATACGGACGGGAACAACCGCCTCTACCTGGAGTTCAACCCCGATAAGATTCACCTGCGCCAGGTGGATGGCGGGACCCTGACCACCCTCGGCACCTTTACCACGACGGTGGCCGAGGACACCTGGTACAACGTGCGGACGATACTTGATGGTTCCTCCGTGAAGGTCTACTGGGGTGCCGAGGGTGCCTCATTCAACGAGATCTTTTCCGCCACCACCACGGAACTCACCACAACCCGCGCGGCATGGTTTCGGGGCTCGCCCAACAGCGAACACGGCTGGGACGATGTCCGGCTCATCGCGGGTGCCCGAAACACTATGGAAACCTTCACCTATAACAACGCCAATGAGCAGATCACCCACGCGAAGAATGGTGTGACCACGACGATGACCTACGACGACTGGGGTCGCCTGGCAGCTCGGGACGACGGCACGCATGACGCGACCTATGTCTATCGCTATGGGAGCAAACTCTACAGCCTGACCAGCGACTTTCCTGGGGAGGGTGGTGTGGTCTATGAAAGCGGGGGTGATGGTGGACTTAGATCCAGAATAGCTGGCACGAGTGAGGCATGGTTCAACTGGGACGATGGATTGACGCTCGTTAGCGAGGAGAATGATAGTGGCGGCGAAGGGAACTTGTCGAGAACATACATAGAAGGTGATTTCGCTCACTCTGACGGCGACAATCCCGCAGCATCGGTATATGTATACTATACAAACGACAGAATACGATCCGTGAGCGCCGTTTGGAGTGATGATAAAGCCCCCTACGCGAAACTCGAGTACACGCCTTTCGGGCAACAGTTTAGCGAGGTCGGGAATGTTGCACAGATTACACGAAGATTCTCTTCACTCAAATGGGACAACGATATCAATTTGTATTTCTCCGCAAGGCGTAATTATTCCGCCTTGACCTCGCGATGGATTACTCGAGATCCGATTGGCATGGCAGAAGGACCAAATATATATGCATATGTTTCGAATGATCCGATCGGGCACATGGATCCACTCGGAACTAAATCATATAAACCGAAAGCACCAGATAGTGCCGCTGAAGGTGATTGTTCTTCGGCTGGACGATATGGCGGCTGCCATACTCTTCCCGCCGCCGAGAAGGAGAGGTGCGAGGAGTTTATTGACAAGAGATGCAAAAAAACATGGTATTATCAAGCATGTTGTCTTGCGGATCACAAATGGGCCTATACCTGTACGACAAAGAAGGAAGGTAGTAGAGCGGAAGACGAGTGCCATGCAAAAGCGGATGCGCGTTACGCATTGTGTATGTCTTCTGGCGGTCGCCACGCGTTTCCGCCAGATTCGGATTGTTGTGGAAAGTAAAACAATCCATACTGATTTCAAATTCTTGACAAACGGAAAACACTGGGAATGCCACAATGTGGAAGCAGGGCAAAGTATTGTGCAGGGACAAGGTTCGTTGTAAGTCGTTCTTTCGCACAGGCATTTCTGTAATGGGTCTACTAACATCAATAAGTATGAGTCTCGTAGTTCAGGATAGTTACGTTTTGTTGTTTTTCCTATCCCTTGCCTTGGTGTTTTTGGGGAGCGAGCCGGTTTTTATTGGAGTCTTGCTGAGTTTCTTAAGCTGCGTGACCTATTCTGCGTTTCTACACTCAATGACACCTGCACAAGAGGGTGCTCTGTGGTTAAATCGAGAAGTTGCCATCGTGTACTTCGTGAAGTTAACTTTCGAGTATGTCTTCCTTTTTCTAGTTGCTGCAACGGCCGCTCGTTTTCAATCGAAGACCGACGGATTTGATTCGCTTATTTCGCTGATTATCCGCGCCAGCGTGGGGTATGGTGTATTGATATTGTGTGTCGTTAGTATGATGTTGAATGCTAGAGCACTTGATTCGGTGTACAAATTTATCTTCAATCTCAATTTCTTATTGTAATTTTGAAAAATAGGGCGCCTATAAAAAGTCTGATTTATGGCCACCCTTCAAATCGCCCTAACCCCATGCCCGCCAACCCCTTCCCCATTCAGCACCGCAACGTCCGGTCCTAATCTATAGGGGAGGCTCATCAAACCCTCCCCAAAACCGGACTCATTCTCAGGGAGGGAAAACCCCATGCAGACGGCCCGTCGCTACGACCCCACCAAAGATGCGGGGAAATAGGGACAGCCACCTATAAAAAGTCTGATATGGCGCTACTCTTCAAATCGCCCTAACCCCATACCCACCAACCCCTTCCTCGCCCAGCACTGCAACGTGCGATCCTGATCTGTAGGGGAGGGCCATCAACCCTCTCCATAACCGGACTCATTTCAGGGAGGGAAAACCCCGTGCAGACTGCCCGACGCAACGTGAGGAATCCATACGTCCGGCTCGCCCGCGCTCCAGGCCTTACACGATTGCCTTGCAGAATCAGCGCCTAGCCGCAAAAACGCAACGAGTTCACACGGCTAACCTGTCCCCAAAATTGTTTGCTGGTGACGATGATTTGCGCTGGCATCGGCCGTCAGAATCGCTCGCCCGGCCCCAGGTAGCGCCATTTGCCGTAGGGTAGATCGGCGAGGTGGACCTTGCCGATGCGGATGCGCTGGAGGGCCTCCACTTTCAGCCCGACCAACTCGCACATGCGCCGGATCTGGCGCTTGCGGCCTTCGCGGAGAATGAAGCGGAGTTGCCCGCCTTTGGTGCGGGTGACCTGGGCGGGGCGGAGCTGGCGGCCGTCGAGTTCGAGGCCGTGGCATAGGAGGGCAAGGGCCTGGGGCGTTACTTCGCCGGAAACGCGCACGAGGTACTCTTTGTCCACGGAACTCTCGCTTCCGATGATGGTTCGGGCGATGGTGCCATCCTGCGTGAGGACGAGTAGTCCCGTGGAGTCGATGTCGAGCCGCCCTGCCGGCGCGAGGTTCTGGCGATGTTTGGGCAGGTAGACGATGCCGCTTCGGTCGTCTTTGTGGCGCGAGGTGGGCGCGATGAGCGACGCGGCATTGCTGTAACCGTCCTCCGCCTGGCCGGAGACATAGCCGAGCGGCTTGTGGAGGAGAATCGTGATCTGATCGCCGAGTTCGCCCTGGGCGCGCGGGTCCAGGGTAAGCTTCTGCGTTGGCAGGACCTTTTCACCCAACTGGGCGACACGTTCACCGTCGATAAGGACCAGACCACGGGCGATAAAATCGTCCGCCTCGCGGCGGGAGCAAATGCCGCGCGATGCGAGGAGCTTGCTGATGCGGAGTGGTTCGTTTTCGGGGAGTTCAGAGGGCAATGGGAGGGCCTATCAAGGTGTGGTTGGACAGGGGGTATTTTACCTGCTCGGGCCCTTACGCGCAAGGTAAGTTGGGGTAATTGCTGGCGCACAGAGACGTGGGACATGTGCTCTCCGCTGGTCTGCTATTTGCGACATCACCGCACTATCCGGTAGATTGCGTTTCAGATGTCCAGGTTGCCAACCCGTGAAGCGCGAATCATGTCCGGAGCCATACTCGTTGTTGAAGATGAACCCGCGATCGCCGACACGATCGTCTATGCCCTCAAGACCGAGGGCTATGCGGTCACGTGGCACTCGACGGGGGGCGAAGCGTTGGAGGCGATTCGTGGGCGTTCCTTTGACCTCATGGTGCTGGATGTGGGCCTGCCCGACGTGAGCGGTTTCGATATCTGCCGCGAAGTGCGCAAGGTCTCGCAGCTCCCGATCATATTCCTGACCGCGCGCTCGGGGGAGGTGGATCGCATTGTGGGGCTGGAAATCGGCGGCGACGATTATATGGCGAAACCCTTCAGTCCCCGGGAATTGACGGCGCGGGTGCGCGCGATTCTGCGGCGAACGGGCGCTTCCGGCCCGGTTGAGCCTGAGGACCGGGGCGCGTCCCCCTGGGTAGTCGATCAGCAGCGCCGCACCATCAGCTATTTCGGTGAAGCCCTGGAGCTTCCACGAAACGAGTACAAGCTGCTGCTCATATTGCTGCAACATCCAGGCTGGGTCTATTCGCGGGACCAACTGATGGACATGGCCTGGGAAGCGCCGGACGCCGCCATGGCCCGCACTGTGGATACCCACATCAAGACCCTGCGCGCGCGGTTGAAGAAAGTGCGACCCGATCTGGATCCGATTCAGACCCACCGCGGCGTGGGGTATTCGCTGAAGGAACTGACGTGAAGATCCGGACCCGACTCTCCCTGGCCTTTCTGCTCCTCGGCGGTGCGAGCATCTACTGGCTGGTGAGCTGGGTGGTGGAAGACCTGCGGTCCCGCTATCTCGCGGCGATGGAAGAGGCCATGGTGGATACGGCGACGATCCTGGCGACGGTCGTTGAAAGCCAGATGACCGCCACGGGCGAGGTGCCCAGCGATGCGCTCCGGGAGGTGTTGAAAGAGGCCAATCGGAAGTCGCTGAACGCCACCATCTACGAGTATACAAAGACCCGGGTGAATGTACGGGTCTACATCACCGACAACAAGGGCATCGTGCTCTACGACTCCGTCGATGGTCGCGACGAAGGAATGAACTACGCCCGGTGGATTGACGTCGCGCGGACCCTGAAGGGGGACTACGGCGCTCGCGCCACCCACCTGATTCCGGACGTTCCCCAGAGCGCCGTCCTCTATGTCGCGGCACCGCTGAAGTTTCAGGGCGAGATTGCGGGGGTTCTTTCGGTCGGCAAGCCTGCGGCAAGCGTGAGCACCTTTCTGGAGACCGCCCGGCACGACATCATCATTGCCGGACTTTCGGTCGCGGCGGCCGTGCTGCTCCTGGGCATCGCCGTCTCTCGTTGGGTTTCGTGGCCCATTGAACGGCTCACGCGCTACGCCGAAGCGGTTCGCGACGGTAAACCCGCGCCGCGGCCGCCCCTGGGCAATGATGAAATCGGCCGGCTGGGCAGCACCTTTGAAGAAATGCGCGCGGCTCTGGAGGGCAAGCAGTACGTTGAGGACTACGTCCAGACCTTGACCCATCAGCTCAAGAGCCCCGTCTCCGCCATACGGGGCGCGGTGGAGCTGCTGGAAGAGGATATGCCCCCCGCGGAGCGCAAGCGCTTTCTCGGGAACCTGCGCTCGGAGTCGGCACGTCTGCAAGTTCTGATCGACCGAATGCTCCACCTGGCGGCGCTGGAGAATCGCCAGGAACTGCGGGACCTGGAGCTTTGCGACCTTGCCGAGCTCATTGGGGAAGTCGCGGCCAGCGACCCGCGTCTGGACCTGCAGGGACTGGGCACCTTCAGCCTTCGATGCGAGCGATTCCTGCTGGAACAGGCGATAGCCAATCTATTGCAAAATGCGCGCGAGTTTTCCGGTGGCGACGGTCCGATCCGTGTGTCCCTGCTGCGCGACGGCACACACGCGGTGGTCGAAGTCCATAATACCGGTCCGGCGATTCCCGAGTATGCGCTGGAGCGGATCTTCGAACGCTTCTATTCGCTGCCACGCCCCGACTCGGGGAAGAAGAGCACGGGGCTGGGGCTGCCTTTTGTGCGCAGGGTGGCCCAACTTCACGGGGGGGACGTTTCGCTGCGAAATCAGGACGATGGCGTACTGGCGCGCATGTGGATCTCGACGAGCTTGTAGGCAGGCACTGGCCGTGACGGAAGCGGGATTCACCACGAAGGCACGAAGCGCACGAAGTGGAAATCGATTCCGGATGGAATGGGAATATCTACGTAATGCGATCCGTCGCTATCTTGTGGCTAATAAGCATTGACCACGGAAAGGCACGGAACTTCACGGAAAATAAATGTTCAAATCTCTATAGTCAAGGCCCCGCACGCATCGAGAACAAACTGCTATTCGCGTCCATTCGCGTTCATTCGCGGTTCAAAAGCCTTCTCATAAAATTTGCGAGAATTTGCGTAAATTTGCGGTTCAGTTCTATTGGGTTTCGATCAACAGGCTCCGTAATTCTCCCGAATGGGCCGAGAAGTACTCTCAAACCAGATGAACCTCTTAGTCTCCCTTTCTTCTCCGCGCCTCCGGGGCTCCGTGGTCCGAATTCTTGTCTGCGGCCAGAACTGGATTGACGCCGCCAGATGTAGCGAACAGCCAGTGGTCCCATTTCACATGGATTTCACAGAGATTTCCCTTCCACCACACCGGGGTTTCATGGGGCGCATATAGCATTTTCTCAGACGCGAGCACCGCAATGGTGCGTGTGGCTCGCCCGGAGGAACTGCAATGCGAAGTATTACCTGCATGCTTGTGTGCGCCGGGGCGCTCTGCGCCTATGGGGGGGAAGGCGACTTTCCCTGGGAAGAATTGAAGACGCTGTATCGTGCGCAGATCACCCAGGAACTGCGCGCCGCTGAAGTAACCGCCGAGTCTGCGCCCGTGGTGGTCATCGATGAGGCGCGCTACGGGCTTCGTCTCGGCGCTGAGCGCGTCGAGGGGGAACTGGACCTTTCCGGGAGACTCGTTTCCGGGAAGTCGGCTCCAGTGCCCCTCTTCGGGCCGGAGCTGGTCCTGCGGGAAGGCGGGGAAGTGACCGGGGCGAGTCTGATTCCGGCGGGTGAATCGGGGGGAATTCAATTGTTGCCGGAGGCCGGCGCGGCCTCGTTTCACGTGTCCGCGACTTTTCTGGTGCAATCGGCGGAGGAGCGTGGGGGGCGCACGCTTACTCTGGCGGTCCCGCGCGCCTTGCGCAATCCCGTGAGGCTGCAATTGGACGAAGGGCTGCGGCTGTTGGAGGCTCCGGGAATTGCGGGGCCGGAGGGCGAATATTATCTGGCCACGGGTGAAGTGATGCAGGTGCGCTATGCAACCGCTGCGACCGAGGTGGAATCGCAGGCCCCTGAAGTCGACCTGTTCACACGTGTGGTGGTCAGTCAGCGGCGCGTGGTCCTGGAGACCCACGGCCTGCCCGTGCGCGGCCTGCCCGACGGCGCCCTGCTGCGCTTGCCCGAGGGCGCGCAGCTTGTCAGCACATCGCTCAAGACCTCGGAGATTGTCCCGCGCGAATCGGGCGCCTATGCCCTGTCGGGTACCGTCGATTCGCGCCAGCCCTTCGTTGTGGAATGTGCCCTGACGCTCCCGGATGATGAGGCGGCCCTGAGTTTCGCGCTTCCCGCCATCGAGGGGAATGTCGGTCGTGAGGGGCGCTTTGTGGTGGTGGAACCGGACGATGCTCAGGTGGCGGCACAGGGCGAGAACCTTGTGGCCAATATTCCCTCCGCCCGCCTGGGTGAAGGTTTTCCCGCCACAGGTTTCGCCCACTTCATGCAGTTGCCTGCGGCGCAACCCCTTACGCTTACGGTGACGCGCTTCCGCGCCGAGGA
This sequence comes from Candidatus Hydrogenedentota bacterium, assembly GCA_016791475.1. NCBI lineage: Bacteria > Pseudomonadati > Candidatus Hydrogenedentota > Candidatus Hydrogenedentota bacterium. Next base: position 1,995 of record JAEUWI010000073.1, on the reverse strand, counting down.
GGTCATCGACACCGTGCTGGAGTCCCAGGTTCTGCACGTGAGCTTCGACGAAACCGGGCGCAGCCTTTCCACCCTGCGCCTCGAAGTGCCACCGGAGATCGGGCCGCGGCTGGTCCTCGATCCCGTTGCCGGTAGCGAGATCTGGTCGCTGACGGTGAATGGCGCGTCCAAGCAGGTTTATACCGATAACAACGGCGCCTGGGTGGTCCCGCTCGAAGCGGGTCAGGCTTCCATCGTCGAGCTGGCCTTTCTGCGCGAGGGTGAGCCCGTCGGAATCCACGGCACCCTCCAGGTGGACGTCCCGCGCACTGGTTTTGGCGCAAAGATGCTTTATGTCGGCGTTGAACTTCCCGAGCGGGTCGAACTCCAGTCGGTCGACGGACCAGTGAATACCAGCGTAGCGTCGGACGGCGGGCGGCCCGAGGGGCTCGCGGACACACCTTACGTATTCTCCCAGCCCTTCTACAAGGGCGAGGGCATGGCCATTGCCGTTTCCTATAAAGAACCGGTCAACAACACGAAATAACCAGGGAGAGCAACATGAACACGAAACGAATCGCGGCAATCACCCTAATCTTCATCATCGCCACGGCGGGCTGGGGCGTACTCGGTACCGCCACCGACGGGCGCACCCTGCGTTCGTCGGAATACCTTGGCGAGCAGGTGGAGGCCCTCTGGGGGCTTCCCCTGGTGCAGCAGGCGCCCACCTTCTCCGTTGAAGTGCCGGGAACCGAGACTGTGCGCTGGCTGATGCCGACGGCCAACAACATCACCGTGCGCATCGACGCGGATCACCGCCAGAAAGGGTTGATCTGGTACTCCACCTACGTGGCGGACTTCGATGGTATCTATACGATCGTCAACGACGACGCGGTCGTCCAGAAGGTAAAAGTCCACTTTGACTTTCCCGCCGAAGGCGGCACCTACGACGCCTTTGTGGCGTCCATCGACGGCGTTAAACTGACGCAGGACGTGAACACGCGGGAGGGCATCAGTGAACTGATCGCGCTGGAACCGGGGAAGACGGCCGAGTTTCGCGTGGCCTACAAGACGCGCGGCCTGGACAGTTGGCAATACGTGACCGATCAGCATGCGGGGCGCGTGCGCAACTTTGATCTGAACCTGGAAACCGACTTCAAAAACGTGGACTTCGCCGACGGCAGTTTGTCCCCCATGGCCAAAGTTCCCGCAAGCGGCGGGGGACTGAGCCTTTCGTGGCAGGCCGAAGATCTGATCACCCAGCAGAACATCGGCGTGCTCGTGCCCGCGAAACTGAACCCCGGCCCGCTGACGGCAAGGATCACCTTTTTCGCGCCCGTCTGCCTGTTGTTCTTCTTCGTGCTGGTGGCCACGATCAACATTCTGTACAAAGTCGAGATCCACCCCATGCACTATTTGTTCGTGGCGGCGGGCTTTTTCTCCTTCCACCTGCTCTTCGCCTATCTGGTGGATGTGATCAATGTTCACCTTGCATTTCTGCTCGCCGCAGTAATTGCCGTAGCGCTGGTCACAAGCTACCTCACGGCAGCCCTGCGCGGCGCATTCCCCCGCAAAGTGGCCATCGCGGGCCAACTTTTCTACCTTGTGCTCTTTTCCTACAGCTTCTTCCTGCAGGGAATGACCGGCCTGACGATTGCCATCGGGTCCGTGGTAACCCTGGCGATGCTCATGAAAGTCACGGCACACCTGGACTGGAACGATGTCTTCAAAGGGGCGAAGAAAGAAACCGCAACCCCGCCAAGGCTGCCATCGGCGGACGTGCCCGTATTGTAGCGACCGAAGGAATACAGAAGGCCCGCGAAGCGCAAACTTGCTTCGCGGGCGTGGTACTGTGAAGTAGTTTTTACGAAAGAAAGGTGCTCTAATTATCGCAGTGAATTAAGATGGCGGCTGCTGTCTGCCCTTCCGCAAAATTCCAGATGACGTAGCATATGTTCTGTAAATTGAAAATGCGACCACGCATTCGTTCCAATCTTGGGTAGCTAACCAAGAACA
>JAEUWI010000072.1 GCA_016791475.1 Candidatus Hydrogenedentota bacterium | reverse complement strand
GAAAATATCGGACGCCGTGGATGCACTCAAAATACTGGCCACCGCACAGGCTGCACCAAACTGGGGATAGCTCAGCGGGGAGCGAGCGTCCCGTGACGGCAGCTAACAATTGCTCCCCACAGATTCTCACCGATTTTCCCCGATAAAAGAACCTGAAGTTTGCTGACCACGGAGCACACAGAGGCACGGAGAAAACAGAATGAGGGAGAAAGATTCGAGAAGGATGCCCCTCCCTGCTGAAATCTGCCACGCCCGTCCTGTAGCATGACCCCACACCCGAACCACGGAGACATCCCCATGAAACTTCCTTTTCTAGTTGTCCTCGCGATCCTCACCGGCCTTGCGCCGTTTCGAACCCCCGCCGAGTCCCCCGCGGACTGGAAATCCCTCTTCGACGGCACGACCTTCGATGGCTGGGAGGGCGACTTGACCAAGTTTCGCATTGACGACGGTGCTATCGTCGCTGGAAGCCTCTCGACCGCGCTGGACCGCAACTACTTCCTCTGCACCACGGAGCGCTACGACCACTTCGAACTCGAACTCAAGGTCAAGCTCGTGGGCGAAGACGCCAATGCCGGAATACAGATCCGCACCGAGCGCATTCCCAGCGACACCGAGGTCATCGGTTATCAGGCGGACATGGGACAGCACTACTGGGGCTGCCTCTACGACGAGTCGCGGCGAAAACGGGTACTCCAGCAACCGGCACCGGAGCTGATCGAGAAAACGCTCAAGAAAGACGACTGGAACGACTACCGCATCCGCTGCGAGGGCAACCGGATCCAGCTCTGGCTCAATGGCGTGCAGACGGTGGACTACAGGGAAGAAGAAAACGGAATCCCGCAGACCGGCATCATTGCCGTGCAGATTCACAGCGGAAAGCCCGCCGAGGCAAGCTACAGGGACATCCGCATTCGGAAATTGCCCGCGCCGAAGTAGACGCAGGGACGTACCGCCGCAAGAGCGCCCAGACTGAGCGAAGTAAGCCAAGGCCATACGATGACCACAACGAGACACAACTCACGGCAAAGCGGCGGCATGTCCCAGTGGATGTAATGCAATTACGCGAACTTTCATCCAAATGCCCCCGATACTTCCGCGGGGACAGGCACGCGTATTCGTGATCACGTCCCCAGGAAGCATTCACTTCGAGCACTTGGTGTAACTGCGATCAACCTGATCGTGGGCGCGTGTTCGTCTCTTCGAGCAGCGCCCGCGTCTTCCCCTGGCACAGGTAAAATGCCCAGCCCAAGCCCGCGCCGAGGCCGGCACCATAGAACACACCCCAGGAGGACTTCGCGACGATGGCCTGCGCCATGTCGGAACCAGGGAATCCCTCCATGTGCAGCAAAGCGCCTTCGACCACGCCGCCGAAGAAGTAGCCCGCCGAATTCAGCACAAAAAGCGCCGCGATCACCTTGAACGTTTGCCTCCGTGCGTCGAACGCCTGGGCGATCATCACGCCCATCAGGGCTGTGCCCGCTAGCAATCCCACGATGCCGCCGAGGTGGCCCCGCAGGGTCATCCAACCCACTATCCACGCGACAGAATAAACGCCGAAGGCGGGCGTAAAAAGAAGGTAGAACCGAATCAAAGACCCCGGACCGATGATCAGCCGATGCATCAAGAGACCTGCCGTCCCCATGAACACCAGCGCGCACGCGATATACATTCCCGCCTCGCCCATGTGTCGATAGAACCAGCCGCCCGCCACGGCCCACGGCGCGAAGCCCGCGATGCTGACCAGAATAAAACCAAGCGCCCCGCGCAGCAGCGACCCGCGGAGGGTCGGTACCCGCGCGGGGAGTCCACTGGCCTGCACGCGACCAACCACACTTTGTGGATCCAATTGATACCCACCCATGGTATCGTGCTCCTTTCGCCGATGTCGTCCATTGTAGTGCGTCGATACACCGGACGCGCAACCAAATGATTGGCCGCGAATAGATTGCCAAGCGGCGATTAACCGCATCTTCAGGTTTTCACACAGATCTACACAGATTTCTACAGATATAATAAACATGATTCCAGAGCTTCTTCCGCTATTATCGTGACTGCCAGTTGTGTTATCCCCTCCTCTTATCTGTGCGAATCTGTGTAAATCTGTGGGAAGATCTTTCTCTCCGGACCGTGAGACAGCCCTGTCGCGGACTGGGTATGTTCGAGCGTGGCCCGTGCACTTCCCAAACGACGGGACGTCCTTCATGAGGCTTCGCCTCACCTATAGACGATGAAAATAGTGCCGGGTTCTACCCCCCCGCAAGCGGGGAGGACCAAGAGGTGCCCTTGGGTGAGTAGTATTCCCCCGCTTGCGGGGGGCCAGGGGGGTAAGCTCCCGCGTTTGGTAAAGATTTTCTCGAAATTGGGGTTCCGCCGCTCGGTGTGCTTTGGCCCCGTGCGCCAGTCCCTGTGCGTCCCCCCTCCCCAACCCGCTGGCAAATCCTCATCCTCCATATGCTAAACTCCATTAATCTTTGCGCACCAGACGTCCAATCAGAAGGAATCGTCATTCATGCCCACACGTTTGTTACTCCGCATCCTCTCCTTGGCCTGTTGCATCGCCCCCACGCTCTGGGCCCACTCCGAGACCCCCACGCCCTTTACCCTCGGTGTTATCGCCGATTGCCAGTATTGTGACGCGGACACGGGTGGGGTGCGCTTCTATCGCAATTCCCCCGCGAAACTTCAGGCCTGTGTGGATCACCTGAACACCCTCGACTTGGATTTCACGGTCCATCTGGGTGATTTCATCGACAAGAACTGGGAGAGCTTCGATGTAGTGGGACCCATCTATCAGCAATTGAAGATGCCGGCCTATCACGTGCTGGGTAATCACGACTTCTCCGTGGCCGATGACAAGAAAGCCGAAGTTTTTCGCCGGCTCAACATGCCCGCGCGCTACTATGACTTCTCCGTGAAGGGCTGGCGCTTCGTGGCGCTTGACGGCAACGACATCAGCCTCCACGCCTACCCGGCGGGCAGCCCGGAGCAGGCCGCCGCCGAGAAGTACTACGCGGACAATAAGCTCACCTCGCCCAAGTGGAACGGTGCGATTGGCCCGGAGCAAATTGCCTGGCTCAGGGGCGTGCTGGACGACGCCACGAAGCGCCAGGAGTCGGTGGTGCTCATGGCCCACTTCCCCATCTTCCCCGAAAATCAGCACAACCTCTGGAATGCGGCGGAGATGCTGGCGCTCATCGACGAGTACCCCTGCGTGAAGGCGTGGATCAACGGCCACAACCACGCGGGCCACTACGGCGAACGGAATGGCGTGCACTATGTGACCTTCAAAGGCATGGTGGACACGGAGCAGTCGTCTTATGCCACGGTGGAGGTTACGCAGGAAGAACTGATCATCACGGGTTTTGGTCGGGAGACGGATCGCGTGCTGGCCATTCGGAAAAACAGCATCCTGAACCCCGTTCCCCCGCTGATGAGCCTGGTGCCGCCGATCACCTCGGAAGTGCACCTGAGTACGCCGGACTCGGATGTGACCCTGCCCATCGAAGATACGCCGGTGCTGGAGCATGTGCGCGCGGATCTGGCCCCGGCCCCTGCGGACATCCCGCCGGTCCCCGCCATTGCGGAAAAGGCCGAAGCGGTCAACGTCACCATCACCACCCCCGCCGTGAAGCAGGGAAAGCTCACCTGGGTCGGCACAGAGGATGGCCTTTTCAGCGCGGAGAATGGCGTCTACGCACGCCACCCCTCCTATGGTGTTGACGGCCCCCTGTCCAACCGGATCGCGGGCATCGTTGTGGACGCCAAAGGCACCCTCTGGGTCGCCACGGCGGCGGGCCTGAGCTCGCGCAACGGCGGCGGGAAGTGGACCGCCATTCGGGGCCGTCAGGGACTGCCCTGGGAAGAGCTTACCGCCATCGCCATCGACGGGCAGGACCGGATCTGGCTCGGCAGCACGCGGGGCCTGATCCAATACCAACCCTACGCCGAAGGCCGTCAGTGGTACTACCGCGCGGGACAACGCTATCTCCCCCACGACCATGTGACGGAGGTGTCCCTAAGCGCCGACGGCAAAACGGTATTCGCCCACACCAAGGCGGGCTGGTGCGCCATCAACGAAGTCGAGCGCACCATGTATGGCAAAGCGGAAGCCATGCTGGCGGATATGCTTGAACGGAAGATGCGCCTGGGAATGCCCTCTCCTCCGTCGCACGACGATCCCTTCGCCCGCACGAACCCCGTACGCGGCCCCCAGCCGAGCGACGGCCTGTGGAACTCCTACCACATCACCTCCATGTCCCTGGCCTATGCCCTCACCGGCGAGGAGCGCTACAAGCAGGCCGCTAAGGAAAGCATGGAGGCCATGTACCTCCTGCAGAACGTGACGGGTATCAAGGGCCTCGTGGCGCGAACCGTGATCGCGGCGGACGACCCCTACGTGCCCCAGGCCAAAGAACAGCCAAACTGGCACGAGACCGCGGACGGGAAATACTGGTGGCGCGACGACGTTTCGAGTGATCAGATCGATGGCCACTATTTTGCCTTCTACACCTATTACGAGCACATCGCGAAGAACGATCCGGTCGAGAAAGCGCGCCTTGACGCCCAGATCCGCCAGGTCACCGATTACATTCTCGATCACAATTACCAGATCATCGACTGGAACGGTAAGCGCACCTTGTGGGGCTGGTGGAACCCGGAACTGCTCAACGGCCGCCACCTGCACTATCTGGAAAGCGGCATTTACTCGCTGATGATGCTGTCCTTCCTTCAGGTTACGCACCACATCACCGGCGACGAAAAATATCAGGAGCACTACCTCGATCTGATCCAGAATCACGGCTACCTGAGCAACCTGCTGCTCCAGAAGAAGCTATGGCCCGACGAACTGAACCATTCCGATGACCAGCTCGCGGCCATTGCCTACTATCCCTTCCTTCAACTTGAGTATGACCCGGTGATCCGCGATGCGGTCCATCGCTCCATCCGCCGCACGGCCCTCATCGAACGCGACGAGCACAACAGCCTCTTCGCCATGATCTACGCAAGTGTCGATCCCGCCGACGCCGATGTGGAGGGCGCGGTGCAGACGCTGCGGGAGATGCCGCTGGATCGGCGCGACTGGGGCATGGACAATACGCACCGTGCGGACGTCATCTTTGACCCACGCGTGAATCGCGGCGGAAACGAGGTGCTGCTGGAACTGCTGCCCGCGGACGAACGCCACTTCGAGCGCTGGAACATGGATCCCTACGCCGCAAAGACCGGCAACGCGGGCAAGAGCGACGGCGATGGTGTACACTACATGCTCGCCTACTGGCTGGGCCGATACCACGGCGTGATCGCCCCGCCGAAGTAGGAACATCACAGCCCCGAGACAAGCACTACGACGGCCTTACAGTTTGACGGGCACTGGACTCGCCCGCGTGGGAGGATCGGCGCATGCAGCAGGACATACAACTCCCCGGAGAGGTAAACCGATATCGGGCACTCGCCGATGACGGCATGATTCGTTTCGAGCCCTTGGAGATACCGACCTTGCTTCGGCATTTCGGCTCGCTCGTCGTTGTGCTCCTTGCCCTGCTTCCCCTCGCCGTCTATGCCGCCCTGGCCCTGGGGCTCCACCGCGCGGGCGAATCGTTGCCCTGGGGCGTCCATGGCCTCGGCGCGGGCTTTGGACTCCTCTGCGCGGTAGCGCTCGGCTACCATGCCTGGGACAACCACCGGTTTCGGTCATGTACCGTTCTACGCCGTGACAACGGGACCCTGGAGATGCGTTACGCGCGAACGGGCGGGCGCGTAAAAATCTACACCGTCGAAGAGCCGGCCCGCCTGATGGCCGTACTGCGTCAGGAGAGTGGCGGCACCACCGGATGGCGACGGATCCGGGATGAAAGCGGTGCAACCCGGCGCGAGCGCTTTGCCGACCACGTGTCCATTGGCCTCTACATCAAGGGAGCCTCCACCTCGCCCCGCATGGTCTTTCAGCCCCGCGGCTGGCTGCAACTGCTCCCGGATGAGCTCGACCTGCACCATAAACGCTACGAGCCCGAGAAGAACCTCGCCGCCACGATTGCCGCCTTGCGGCCGCTGGCGCAGGAATTCGAACAATCGCTGGGCCTCCCGGCGCGCTACCACGTGGCGGACCGGGGCGCGGTCCATCTGGACACTGTCCACGGCGAAGCTCCGGGAATCCTGAACGACGGCGAGTAAACGGGTCGGGAGCAACGGCCCACGCGATCATCCGTCTTCGGGCGAGTGTGGCGCGTAGCGCAGTTCCGATCACAGCTGACGTGGACCGGCGGATGCAGGAAGCCCGGCGACGCATTCACCGGGACTCGGCAATCTAGGAATTCAGCGTTCCGGGGCCCGGACGTTGGAATTCTCTACATCTCCTCCGCCGCCTTTGCAAAGGGCCAGCGCCCGGTGGAGGCGGTCCAGATCAGGAAGGCGCCCACGCCCGCCAGAAGGCCGATGAGGCTGTACACGATGAGACTGCCGCCGGAGGTGGCGAAGAGGAAACTCCAACCCAGAAAGGCGATCAGGCTGGGCAAGGGATAGAGCCACATGCGGAAGGGGCGCTCCATGTCGGGCTTGAGTCGGCGGAGCAGGGTGAGTGCGCCGATCTGGCCGATGAACTGGACGAGTATCCGGCTGGTGAGGAGCGCGCCGATGACGGTTTCCAGCGAGAGGAAGCAGGCCGCGCAGGAGATGGCGCCGATGAGGAGCAGGGAGATGTGGGGGAAGTCTTTCGTGGGGTGGAGCCGCTCGAAGACGCGGAAGAAGGCCCCGTCTTTCGCGGCGGCGTAGAGCACGCGGGAGTAGCCCAGGAGCAGGGCGAAAAGGGACGCGAAGGTGGTCCACAGAATCATGATGGTGAAGAATTTGGCGAAGGGCTTGCCGTGGATCTTCTCCATGTAGATGGAAACGATGTAATCCGAATTGGTGCCGGCCTGGGCGGGGACGAACTCGCGCCAGGGAACCACGCCGATGACGGAAAGATTTATGGCGAAATAAAGCAGCGCCACGGCGATGAGGCTGAAGATGATGGAGCGCGGGATGACGCGGCCGGGGTTGCGCACTTCGTCGCCGATGTAGCAGATGTCGTAATAGCCCAGGTAGTCGTAGACACCGACGCGGGCGGCGGCGCCGAGGCCGAAGAAGAAGGTGCCGGAGAGCTCAAAGGCGTGGGGCGGAAAATCGAAGGCCACCTTGGGGTCGAAGTGGGGAATGCCGGAGATGATGACGGTAATGGTGGTGATCAGCGTGCCGATCCAGAGGGCAACGGTGAGCTTGCTGATGAAGGCGATGCGGCGATACAGCAGGACGATGTTGAGCACGCCCACGGCGGCGGCAAGCAGCTTAAGCTGGAAGGGCGTGAGGCCGGTCCAGATATAGTGGAGGTAATGGGAGAAGCCGATGTAGCCGGAGGCGATTTCGAGGGGGCCGCTGATGATGAATTGCCAGAGAAAGAGGAAGGCCATCAACTGGCCGAAGCGCGCGCGGCCGAAGCCCTCGCGGAGATAGACGTAGGTGCCGCCGGAGCCGGGCATGGCCGCGCCGAGTTCACTCCAGACGAGGCCGTCGGGGATACAGATGAGCGCGGCCACCAGCCAGCCCAGCATGGCCTGGGGCCCGCCGCCCATGGCCGACATGAGCAGGGGGATTGTGATGAAGGGACCGGCGCCGAGCATGTTGGACATGTTCAGCGCGGTGGCCTGGACTAAGCCGAAGCGTCGGTGAAGATGGGGATGATGCGCGGCCTTCGGATTCTCGTCGTCACTCAGCGGCTCAGTCGACACGTTTCGGACCTTTCTCTTCGAGCAGGGGAACGGATTATGTTCCCAATGCGGTTGTTCCAGGGCTTGAGGCTGTTCGGCGGCGCGGCGATGTACCCGTCGCCTGGCTGCGGGTCTGGAAAGCGGTGACACGGGGCGGCACACTACAGGCAAGTCCCCGTTACCTCAAGAACCGGATACCGTGACCCTGTGCCCGTGCTTCACTCCACCCCTGTCCCAGCAGCGCAAAGTCTCCCCGACAAACGCTGCTCCAGTATCCTATACAATCCGACAGGCACGATTCGAGCGGCGCCGTCGGTCCTGAAAATATACGAATGGCGGTATCAGAAAGCCGAAAATGTCTTTGGCAAACCGGGAGCTTACCCCCCTGGCCCCCCGCAAGCGGGGGGAAACCTACTCACTAAAGTGAATCTCTTGGTCCCCCCCGCTTGCGGCGGGAGACCTACTCACCAAAGTGAATCTCTTGGCCCCCCCCCGCTTGCGGGGGGAAACCTACTCACCACAGTGAATCTCTTGGTCCCCCCCGCTTGCGGGGGGAAACCTACTCACCAAAGTGAATCTCTTGGTCCCCCCCACTTGCGGAGGCAAACCTACTCACCAAAGTGAATCTCTTGGTCCCCCCCGCTTGCGGGGGGGTAGGGGGGGTAGAACCCGATACGATTTCAACCACTACGGGTAAGGCGAAGCCTCATGAATGACTGTCCTGCCTTGGGCCGATCTTCAAAGTATTCCGCGACCGCGCCCGAGACGGAGCGTCCGCGCCCTCCTTTGTACTGCGACCAACACGAGGCTTAGAATCAGGTTCTGTTTCGTCGGAACAGTCTCCTATCAGCCCAACTGCGGCGCTTCGTTCAAGGAGCGCCCGGGGAGTCTTTGAGTGAATGCATTTGCCATGCGCGCCTGCCTGATCGGCTGGGTCACCCTTTTTCTCGCCGCACCGTGTTCGGCGCAGTGGCGGGACCATACCATACAGTTGCTCAACGGCCCGGCGAGCCCCATTCCCGTTGGCGCGAAGGTCCAAATCGTTTCCGAGTCGTGGAAGCGAGTGGTGGCGGTGCCCTATATCGTGCACATGCCGGAAAAGCAGCGCCTGCTGATGCTGGTGGGTTGTGACTACCCCCATCACCCCGAGGTGCTTCACAGCGACGATGGGGGAAACACCTGGTCGGCACCGCGACGTGTGGTGGCCGATGGTGCTCCGGTGGGCGGCCTCGGCACCTGCCTGACCTATCTGGGGGAGGGCGAGGTGTTGTTCCTGACCGGCGATCGCCGCTGGGTTAGCCGGGACTATGGCGAGACGTGGACGGCGGGGTCCGTGGTGGCGCCGACGGTGGATGGCAAGCCGTGGTACACCTGGGACCCCCTCTGGGCGGATCGCGATCCCGTTTCGGGCGCGGTGACGCGACTGATCGAAACGGGCTACACATGGCACCGGGCCCCGGAGGTGGCGAAGGATCACCAGCAGGGCTATCTGCGCTTCAGCAATGATCGGGGGGCTACGTGGACGGAGAGCATCAAAGTGCCCGCATGGGAAGAAGTCAGCGAGGTGGCGCTGGTGCGGGCCGCCAACGGCGAACTCGTGGCGGCCTGCCGAACCGACATTCCGCCGTCAAAGGCCGGTGAATGGATCGATCACTTTGAGGGCCTGGGCATTTCCATTTCCCGCGACGATGGCCAGACCTGGAGCGCGGTGGAGAAGCTCTACGACTATGGCCGACACCATCCCTCCCTCGTGCTGTTGCCGGATGGCCGACTCCTGATGACCTACGTGGTCCGCAAGGGCTATGTGGATACGGCGGAGGGTTACCCGCAGTTTGGCATCGAGGCGATCTTGAGCGCGGACAACGGCCGCACCTGGGATCTGGACCATCGCTACATACTCCACGCCTGGCGGGGCAACCGCCTGGGCGAGAACAAGTGGTGGGCAAGTTGCCAGGCCACGTCCACCGTACTACTGCAGGACGGAACGCTACTGACGGCCTTCGGCACAGGCTATCGAAGCGAGCCCGATGCGGCGGGGGCCAATCCGTCGCCGCGCGATGCGGGCCTCCTCCGCTGGACGCTGAGCGATGCGCCACTGGACGATACCCGCGCGGTGCGCGATGCGCCGGTGGATTCCGACGGGCGCAACGTGGTGGACCCCGGCCCCCTGCCGTTGCCGCCGGCCGAATAAGGAATGCTATACTGATTTCGGCGCTTGCGGTAGTGCCGCCATTTAATCCAGTACCGATGCCAGAGAGGAGCGCGTCTCATGAACTGTCCCGTATGCAATCAGGTCGCCCTCGTCATGTCCGAGCGCCAGGGCATCGAGATTGATTACTGTCCCCAGTGCCGCGGCGTGTGGCTGGACCGGGGCGAGCTGGACAAAATTATCGAGCGCTCCCTGAGCCAGAGTCCGGCGATGGAACCCCAGCGCCCGCGCCAGAAAGCCTTTGAACGCCCGCGCGACTACGAGAGCGATTTTGACCACGATTCCGGCGGCTATCATGGGGACTATCGGAAGAAGAAGAAACGGGGCTTCCTGGGGGAGTTATTCGACTTCGATTGAGCGGTCGGACGGGTACGGATTGGTCTCTGGGGGTTCCGTATCGGCCAGATCGATGTCCAGTTGCAGTGATTCTCCCTCCGCAATCTCCACAGGGATACGCCTTTCGGCGCTTCCGTCGAGTAGATGGACAACCACATGAACTTCCCCGGTGCCTGCCGGAATGTCTTCGAGCAGATAGGCCCCTTTTCTCGCCCAGGTGGAAACGCTATACGTGCCCTCGAGCATGGGAAATCTTATTTGGCAGAAAATGGACTGCTCGTCGGGAAGCTCACCATCGAAAAGTAACGTGCCGGAGATCTGGCCTGTCGCTTCGGGCAGTTCAATCGCCATGACCCGCGTTTCGTTGGCGGAGAGCTGCACATCCTGCTCGTAGCCGCCGACTTGCACGCGTAAAACTCCCCCAGGCAAGCCACCGGCGCTGAATCTACCCTGAGCATCGATATTAAAGGACCGTTGCGCAAATTCTTCTTCCACTTTGACAGAGAAAACTCCTCCCGTCAATGGAACACCTGCGCGTGTGACGACACCCGAGATCACGCCACCGCGTCCCAATCGAATATCCTTCCGCGTGACGCCGCTCTTCGTTATGGACAGGGAGAGTTTCGCTTGTTCAAAGTTCGGGTGCATAACGGACACCATGCATCCGCCAGGCGGCATGGACCCGATAAGATAGTACCCATCCGGTCCACTCACGGCTATGGGTTGCACGCCATGCAACATGTCGCTGGGATCCAGAGTCCCCGCGAAAATCTCCGCGCCAATCACGGGTTTCCCGTCCGCCGCGGTCACCAGTCCTTCAACCTGCCCTCCGGGCTTCAGCGTGATGGTCACGTCTTCCAGTTGAATATTGGGCCCAAGTTCGCCGATTTTTTCGCACAGCGTCTCGTAGCCTGGTGCGCGGGCGTATAAGACGACAGCAAAAGTCTCATCGCGATTGAACTCAGCCCGGAAAGTCCCCGCCGGATTGCCTCCCGCGATCCACTTTACATACTGCCCTTTCGCCGTCAATAAGTCCCCGTCTCCTTCCAGCGCCAGGGCAATTTCGAATTCGGGAACAGGCGCACCGGTCTCGGAATCCACCACACGCCCCGTTACGCATCCCATACGTTCGATTACAAGTTCGATGCCCTTGGTGCCAAACGGGAAGGATAGACGTTCCCGACTCGATCGTTTAAGAAATCCAGATCGGTAAAGATCCTGAATCTCGCGACTTTTGCCTGGGAATCCAAGCACCTCGAAGTCTCCCCTCACATCCGTGAATACATTGGCGGAGCTTTCATAGCCCACCCCGACTTCCACACCCGCCACCGGATTGCCGCTTTGATCCGTCACGTTGCCGGCGAGCGCGATGGCACTTTGCTGGGTCGTGGTGATTGTCGGTGAAGCCTCCGGCGCACCGTCTATTTCGTTCTCCAGGACGAGCCCCGATGTCACGCTACCCGCCCTGACCTGTATATCGAGCGCAGGTCCATCCCCGACGCGTATCGCGTAGTTCCCCCCCCGGAGGCCCCCGATTCGGAAGCGTCCGGCGGGGCTGCATGCTGCCCACTTGCCGTAGGTGGGGAGCCCTTCCCCGACTATGAAGATTCGCTGCTCCGAATTGGGTACCGCGCCGCCGCCCTTTTGCACCACGCCTTCCACGACACCTCCCTCCACCAGCGTCACGTGTACCTCCTCTTTCGTACCGGCCACCACCTTCCTAGGCGCCTCCGAAACGAACCCGCCTGACTCAGCCTCTAGAATGACTTCGGTTCCCGATGGAATCCCCTCCAACGTAAATGTGCCGTCCGCTCGCGATACGGCCTGAGCGTTCTTTACTTCGGGCCACCGGGCATAGACATAGGCTATGGCAACACCTTCACCCGACGGGTTGACCACCCGGCCCGAGATTGAATCCGTTGAAGTCGCGTAGAAATCCAACGCATCGATTCGCCCGCCCAGCGTCAGCATCGCGTCACGAGAGCGCCGTGTCTCATATTCATTGCGGTTCGGATTGGCCCACAACGTAAACTCGTATCGGCCTGGGCGTAGCCCGCGAAACTCATAGAAGCCCGACTCATCCGTGCGTGTGCTCCAGTCTCCGAGCCCGAACTGGTCCCGAGAGATGATCTCCAGGCAAGCACCCGCCATCGCCTTGCCCCGACCCACGTCGATCACCCGTCCGCGCACCCGGCCCCCCTCCACGAGCGGCACGTCGACGAAGGCCACCTCGCCCGACGCCGAAACCTCGACAAACAGTCCGTCTGTTGCCGCAACAACACGGCCCTCGCCGTGTTCCGTAACTACCTCGTAGGTACCCTCTCGCAAATGCTTCATGGCAAAGCCACCCGCCTCATCGGAGCGCGTCTGATAAACCTCTGTACGCTGGTTACCGACCAGGACCAGCGGCACATCCGGGACGGGCGCACCATCTTCATCACGGACCGTGCGGCCCGTGAGCCGCCCCCCCTCGCCGAGTACGATACGCAGGTCCTTCGCACCTATGGGCAGCGGATTACTCACATTCGCCGCAAAGCCCGAATGCGATGTGCGCAACGAAAAGCGCTCTCCCGGCAAAGGCCCAAGGATAAACCGCCCTTCATTATCGGTGATCGCGTTATAAACGTCGGCGACATACAAATGTGTCGAATGGCCACTCCCACTGGAGTCGAGATCGTACATTATGGATACGTAGCGGCCATTTGCGATGAACTCCGCCACGCTCACGGTTGCCCCTTCCACGGGCTGCCCTTGCTCATCCACAACCTGTCCCGATGCATATTCGCCGGGTGCAAGCGAGACGACCAGATCCGCATACACGCCACCGAGTGAAAAAAGCTGGCGCCCCGCCCAGTCGCCGCGCTGTGCAATGAGGGTATAGCGGCTGAGCTCGAGGCCGTCAAACACGAACCTGCCGTCTTCGTCTGTTGTTGTTTCAATGCTCCATCGCTGGGTTGCATTCTGAGATCGCAGGTAGGGATTCGGTAAGAGTGTCACCTGCGCATTCGCGGCGACCCGGCCCGACTGATCGAGCACCGTGCCGCGCACGACGGCTGGTCCGTTTGGCGGCGTGGCAGGATTTGCCAACGCAACCTCCTGGAATTCGGTGGGAATGGGTTCCCCAGATGCAATGGGGGCGGTATTCGGGTCTGCGACCGGTTCCGTAACGGGCGTCGAGCTGGCAGGGATTACCGGGGCCGCCGTTTGGCTGGACGGCAATATCACCCCAGATAGTGTGATCAACCCGGCGAGAATCACGAGCCCCCCGATCACGACCGCGTACTTCATCGTCCCCCCCGCGAGACCGATACCTACCGTGGGCGCGGCACTTGGCGTCGCGACGCGCGTCAGCCACGGGGCCTGGCCCAGCGGCACACCCGCGACGACGGCGCGCGCAAGGCCTTCCCGGTGCTTTTCTTCCCTGAGGGCCGGTGCGAGCTCATCGCTCAATTGCTCCGTAAGGATGCGCCTCCCGTACTGAATTCGCTTCTTGAAGGCTTCGGGCGAGGTGCCGAGCATGCGGGCCCCCTCCAGCATCGTGTAGCCTTCAGCATAGTGCAGGAGCATGGCCTCGCGCGTCCTGGGGGGCAGACCAACGATTAATCCACGAATGGTACGATGCAGATCGCCGCGCGCGTGGTTATGCACCTGCTCGGGTGCGGTGTCCATTTCACGTTGAAGTCGCCCCAGCGCCGCGCGGGCACGCTTTTGCGAGCGAAGCCAGTCCAGGCATTGCCGTCGCGCCAGAGTATGAAGCCAGGCCCCGAAAACAGAGACGTCCCTGAGCGAATCAAGATTCAGAAAGCACTTCGTGAAGATTTCCTGCACGACGTCTTCCCGATCCACCGGATTGTCGATGTAGGATGAACACGTCGCCCACACCAGACCGGCGTAAGAGGTCACCAGATGAGAGAAAAGTGCCGTCTCCCCTGCCCGAATTCGCCTGATTAGTTCCGCATCACCCATTAAGATTTCCGCTCCCGTTCAGAACTCGCCTCTATTCTACATCTTGTTCAAGCGCCAAAGCGTTGCGCACGAAGCAATAGACGCCGCAATCGTGGATTTCGGGAGAATCGGACGCCCAGTGGCAATACGGGTGTGAATCTTGTCAATCAGTAACCACCGGTAGAACCGGTGGTATGAGGAAGGCCCCTGAAAGGGGCCGCGGTGGATTGAATGTAAAGTCACGTTGGTTTTGGTCCCGCAGGGACGGCATATCGTAGCCCAGGTCGAAGACCCGCCGTGGTGGGCGCGAGCGAAGCGAGTCCTGGGACAGGGAACGAGAATTGACTAATCCCGCAAGGGGTGACATAGGAGAGACTGCAAACGCGATCCAGGCATTCCTGTGCCGCCCCGCTGGGGCTGAGTGCGTTTTCTTATCCTACCCAGGACTCGCTTCGCTCGCCCCTGGGCTACGATATGCCGCTCCTTCGGAGCTAATACGGCGGAAGTATATACTGTCAACGGCGGTTAGCCTCCCCCATTATCGTCACAAAGATTGACGACCGAACGGCGGAGCCTGATGAATTCTCACCGGCAAAGCCGGCGGATTAGCTTGGATTTAAGCCGTGCATTACTCGCGTGCGTCCCTCTCAGTTCAGGCAATGATACATCCGCAATATGGCTTTCTTGCCTTTTGGGGCCTTTCGTGCGCATGATAGGGGCCTCGGGGAACCATTGGAGAGAACCCCGCCGGGAGGAGAGCTTTTTTCATGACGATACTTGGCACACCTGAGATCCCCGCACGAATTGCCATCGTTGGCAGTGGCCCCGGCGGCTTCTATGCCGCGGAACACCTCCTGAAACCCGAGCACCCCTGCCTCATCGACATGTTCGATCGCCTGCCCACGCCTTTCGGTCTGGTGCGCGGCGGCGTTGCGCCGGATCATGGAAAAATCCGGAATGTAACCAAGGTCTATGAAAAAATCGCGGCCCGGGAAGGCTTCCGCTTTTTCGGCAACGTGCGGGTCGGCCAGGACATTTCAGTGGCGGAGCTGCAACAGCATTACGATGCGGTTCTCTTCGCCTATGGCGCGGAGACGGACCGTTCGCTGGGTATTCCGGGCGAAGACCTGCAAGGCAGCTATACCGCGACGTCGTTCGTAGGGTGGTACAACGGTCATCCCGATTACCGCGACTGCACTTTTGATCTGTCTGGCGAGGTCGCCGTGGTCATTGGCGTGGGCAACGTAGCCATGGACGTCGCGCGTATTCTGGCGAAGTCCGTGGATGAGTTGAAGACGACCGATATTGCGGCCCACGCGCTGGACGCGCTGGCGGAAAGCAAAGTCCGCGAGATCCATCTCGTGGGACGGCGCGGACCGGCGCAGGCGGCTTTCACGCCGATGGAGCTGAAGGAAATGGGCGAACTGGCGCTCTGCCAGCCCGTTGTTTCGCCCGAGAGCCTCGTTTTGAACCCCACCAGCGAGGCGGAGCTCGCGGAAAACAGCGTCCATCGCAATATGGAATTGTTGAACGAGTTCGCCGTCCTGTCCGATCGTGGTGTGGCGCGCCGGATGTATTTTCGCTTCCTGGAGAGCCCCCTGGAAATCACCGGAAACGGTCGGGTCGGGTCCATCGTGCTGGGGAGAAACCGGCTAGAAGGCAACGAACCTTTCAAGCAATGGGCCGAGGGAACGGGCGAATCCTTGACGCTTCCCTGCGATCTCGTCTTCCGGAGCATCGGCTACCGGGGTATCCCCATGCCGGGCGTTCCTTTCGACGAGAAGCGGGGCCTGATTCCCAATGTGGATGGCCGGGTAAAGGGGCCCGAGGGCGTCGTACCGGGGCTCTACGTGGCGGGCTGGATCAAGCGCGGACCGACGGGCATCATCGGCACCAACAAGCCGGACAGCCACGACACGGCGGACCGGATTCTGGAAGATCTGGCGGCGCTACCCCCCTGCCCCGTCCGCGAATCGGAAGCGATTCCCGCGCTGCTGGCGTCGCGAAAGGTTCGCTTTGTCTCGCTGAGTGACTGGCAGCAGATCGACGCGGCCGAGCAAGCCCGGGGCGCCGCAGTCGGCAAGCCCCGGGAACGCTTCACGCGCATCGAAGAAATGCTGGCCGTGCTGGATTGAAGGGACGTACCGCCGCAGGTTCGCTGTCGGAAGCGGCAGGGGCCTGCTGCGTCAACTTCACTGCTATTCGTGCGTGAAAACCCTGAACGCGGCGGCATGTCCCAGTGGATGTTGGAGAGCTACTCGAAACGTTCAAGCGAACGACCCTTACTCCACGGGGACAGGCCCGCGCCTTGAGACACCTGCCGCCTGGTCGCGTCAGACCGGCTTAACCCGAGCGACCGACCTCTTCTGGAGATTCCGTGCGCGGGTCCGTCCCTCACTACATCTGATAAAGCATCACGTAGATCAGCACGCCAGTGACAGACACGTACATCCACACCGGCCAGACCCACTTTACGAGCTTCTTGTGCTTGTCGAACTGGCCTTTGAGGGCGAACCAGACCGCGGCCAGAATAAAGGGCACCATGGCCACCGCAAGCGGAATGTGGGTGATCAGAATAGAGAAATAGACCAGCCGGATGGCCCCTTCCTTCTCGAATTTTGTCATGGCGCCGGCATTGTAGTGGTAGTAGAGGTAGCAGGAAAGAAACACGGCGGAACTGATCAGCGCCGCGCCCATGAGCGCGCGGTGGAGTGCCGCGTTGTGCTTGACCTTGATGGCCCACCAGCCTGCGAAGAGAAACACCGTCGCCAGACCGTTCAGGCTGGCATTAACGGCGGGGAGTTGATCGACAGTCATGAATTATTCCTCCAGCAGGCGCGTGGCGGCCGCAATAAGTTGTTCGAGTTCGACTTCGTCCGTGCCGGTGTAATACCCCCGGATCTGGCCTTGCTTGTCCACCAGGCAGAACTTCGTGCTGTGGATGACCGGATCATCCACGGAACCAATCTTGAATCCCTTCACCGCCAATTCCTGGATCGCTTCGGTCGAGCCGGTCAAGAAATGCCACCGCTTCGGGTCTGCGCCAAACTTTTCGCCGTAGCGCGCCAGCACTTCGGGGGTATCCGTCTCGGGATCGACGCTGACGGATACGAATTCGATTTCGGGATGGAGTTCCAGTTTCTTCGCCACATCCGCCATGCTCCGGGTCATGACCGGGCAGGGGCCCGCGCAGGAGGTGAAGATGAAGTCCGCAATCCAGACCTTGCCCGCCATGCTGGCCTTGTCGAGTGGAGTACCCTTGTCGCTGGTCAGGGAAAAGTCCGGCAGCGTCGAGATAACCGGTAGCTCGTCGGCGCTGGCGGCGGGCGTTGCGACGCCCATGAGAAGGTAGAGCCCCATGAGGCTGGCGTTTAGCAGGACGAAACTTACGAGGCCGATGATGATGAGGACTTTGGTACTCACGGGAACCTCCAGGGGGGCATACCCAACGGGATGCGGTCAGTAGAAATACGCATCGATAACGATAAAAACAAACAACAACACCCAGTAAAGGAGCGAATACAGAAACACGATTTTCGCGTCCTTGATTGTCTTGGAGATGCGCCAACGGATACAAACCGACAAAAAGCCAAGCCCGAGAACCAACGCACCCCAGAAATAGATCACACCGGACATCCGAACAAAGGTCGGCCAGAGGCTCACCGGAACCAGTAGAATTACCGTCACCAGACTGTGGCGAAAGGTACTCTTGCCGTCGGGATCCACCACGGGCAGCATCTTGAATCCGCCCCGGGCGTAGTCGTCCTTGTACATCCAGGCGAGGGCGTAGAAATGGGGATGCTGCCAGAGGAAGAGGATCAGGAATAGAATCCAGGCACCGGGGTCGATGTGGCCCGAGGCGGCGGTCCAGCCGATCATAGGGGGCATGGCGCCGGGTATGGCGCCGATGGGGGTGTTCCACCACGAATACCGCTTCAGTGGCGTATATACCAACACATACATCACTGCTGTAAGAAATACGAGACTCGCGGTGAGACCGTTTACTCCCCAGGCAAGGATGCCCGTTCCGGCCAGAATCAGCATGATGCCAAAGACGAGGGCCGGTGGTGGCGCAATGGTTCCCGCAGGCAGGGGACGATTGCGGGTGCGGTGCATGAGCGCGTCTACTTCGCGCTCCACATAGTGGTTGAGCACAAACGCGCCCGCCGACCCGAGGGCGGTCCCGATGAGGGTCATGAGCAGGAGCCACCAGCGGGTGACGCCTTCGCCCCCCAGCGCGAACCCGATGACGGTGGTAACCAGCACCAGGCGAACGATCCCCGGCTTGGTCAGCTCGACGTAGGATTTGAACAGAGATTTCCCCATCGTGCCGGGGCCCGCCTTACGACAGTGCCGTGTTGAGACGAGGACTGGCCGACTGGGTCTCGGCTTTGACCGGCTGGGACGTCAGGGGCCAGGCGCGCAGGGCCAGCATGGCGCTCAACCCCAGGATGCCCGCGCCTGTAACTACGTGTATGCTGGTCACATAGGGGTGCTTGATGGTCCAGATGGTGAAGGCCCCAAGGGTAATCTGGAGGGCAACCGCGCCGCAGAGCCAGAGGCTGCTGCGCCAAAGAGCGGGGTGGGTCGCGCGCCGTTTATGGGCCATGGCGGCCAGCACGACAATCGCGATCGTGACCACGATGGCGCCGCCGCGATGGGCGAGATGAATGAGCACCTGCCCTTTGGTCACGTCGGGCAGTTCCGCGCCCAGGCTGTCGGTGTTTTCGAAGCGCCAGTGGTTAATATCCGCCAGAGCCGCATCGTCCACGCGGGGGATGATGGAGCCGGCCGTGGTCGGGAAATCATAGACAGCGAGGCCGGATTCCGTGTGGCGCATTAAAGCCCCCAGGAAAAGCTGGCCATAGACCAGGGCTATGAGTACCAGGGCGCCGTACTTGAGGAGTGTCGCGGTTTCGTTGCCACCCGAAGCGATGACATCCAGGCGCCGGGCACGCTCGCGCGACAGACCATACCAGATGATGAGGGTAATGAGGAAAAAGGTCTGGGCGAGAATCGCGTGAGAGCTGGAGACGAGCACGGGGAGGTGGTACCACACCGTCATGCCACCCAGCAGGGCCTGAAGCAGGACGGCCAGCACGGCCCCGAAACCAAGCGCGACGAGCCAGACCCGGCTCTCTTTGAGATAGAGGCTGATCGCCAGCGCGACCGTGGCCAGAGCGACGACACCGGCGAATAGACGGTGAAAATGCTCGTGAAAGATGCCGCCGGTCCACTTGGAAATGCCGAAGGTGACGGGGTTTTCGCCGTAGGTCAGGGGCCAATCGGGAACGGAAAGGCCGGCTTCATGGCTCTTTACCTGGCCGCCAAAGAAGATCAGGGCCAGCGTGGAGATGCAGAGCACAAAGGCAAAACGGCGGAGCCAGGCGGGGGCGGGGGTCGATTCCGTTATATCGGTGTTTGACATGTTGCGCACACTTTCCGTAGAACGGGGCAAAAAACTATGGCCCCGGAGGATTCCCCAGGGTCGGGCAGGTGATGGGGGTGCGGCGCTGAATTCGGGTCGAGGGCAGCCTTGCGCACGCCCTTCATCATAGCGCGAAAGGCAGGGTTCATGCAAAGATTGGGACTGGTTCGCACGTCGCGCGCGCCTTCCGGGACACGGGGGAATGCCTGCGGGCAAATCGTTACCAGCCCCCTCGCCGACCCATTTCCTTCGTGAAAACCGGGGTGTGTTCGTGGTTTACTCTTCCCCTCAGTTGTTTCACGAAGGGTTACCGGAGATACGAGTCATGATCGGCACGAGAATTCTGCCCGCGCTCCTTGCGGCGCTTTTGCTCACCTGTGTGTCCAACCCGGCCCATGGGGAACCACGAGGCACGCAGGTGATTCTGATTGTCATGGATGGGCTCCGACCGGACTACGTGAATCCACGGCTGATGCCCAATTTGCACGCGCTGAGCCGGGAGGGCGTGGTTTTCGAGAAGCATCACGCGGCCTTCCCCACGGTCACCCGGGTCAACGCTTCCACCATCGCAACCGGCACTTACCCGGACCGCCATGGGATTGTGGACAACAGCGTGTACTTTCCCGGTGTGGAGCCGGACAAGACCCTTTCGACGGGAAGCAAGGGCGACCTGGAGAAGATCAACACCCACACGGGGGGCAACCTGCTCACGGCGGAGTCACTGGGCGAAGTGCTGGCGCGCCAAGGCAAAAAGACGGGAGTCTTCAGTTCCGGTTCCTCCGGTTCGGCCTATCTGCTCAACCACAAAGTTCCGAACGGCCTGGTGATCAACAATGGCTTCATACTTCCCGAATCACTGTCGGCCAGCCTGTTGCCGCGCATGGGCGAAACGCCGCCAGACGCCTCGCCCAACAGGGAACGAAATGCGCGTATCGTGCGCACCTTCCTCGACTATGGGCTCAACGAGCTGAACGCGGACCTGTCCATCCTCTGGATCAGCGACCCGGACCACACGGGCCATGAATACGGCATGTCTACCCCCGAGACCACCCAGGCACTTCGCCTGGCCGATGATGAAATCGGAAAAATAGCGGTGGAACTGAAGCGGACGGGACGGATGGCGACGACCAACCTCCTCATCACCTCCGATCACGGATTCTCCACCCACACGCTGAAGAGCGATCCGGCCGACGTTATTCGCGCCTTCGAAGCGGCGCAGGGCCTTCCCGAAAACAGTATCATTCTCACCGGAAGCTGCATCTATCTGAAAGATATCGCCAAAGCTTCCCTCCCGGCGCTGGTCGCCACCTTGCAAGCCACGCCGTGGGTTGGACCAATCTTCACCCGCGCCAAGGTCCCCGGCTCCACGGTGGGAAGCGTCGAGGGAACGCTGGCGCTCGACGTGGTACGCGAAATGCACCCGGAGCGCGCTCCGGATATCGTTTTCTCTCCCGTGTGGTCCGATGAAATGGGCGCGACCGGATTTGCCGGCACGGTAGCCAACGTCGAGGTCGCGGGCCACGGCAGCGCGAGTCCTTGGGATGTACACAATACGCTGATCGCGCTGGGTCCCGATTTCGCCGTCCGTCGCCTCTCCGGCATTCCGTCTCATGCGGTGGATCTGGCCCCGACGATCTGCCACCTCCTCGGGGTGCGGCCTGCGAATACGATGGAAGGTCGTGTCTTATTCGAAGGTCTGGCGGAGGATGACCCCAATCCGCCGTCGGAAATCACCACCCGCACGATTCGCACGGAGCACGTCCTGGACGGCGGCCTGCGCTATCAGATGGAAGTGGCCTTGAGCGAGTATCGCGGGCTCACCTATTTCGACCAGGCGAAGGGCTGGCGTGAGTAACGGACGCATTTCGGGATCACCGCGTTCAGGGGCCATGTTCCACCGGCGCAACCATGTTGATTTGCCAATCGGCAACGCTGAATGACGCGGGAATGGCTCCGGCGGGGTCGCCATCGACCTGCAGGTAGGCGGGGACTTCGCCCTCGGCGGGTTCCAGGTGGATTTCGCGCCCCTGGTGATAGGCGATCCAGGGTTTTTCCACAAAGGACGGACGCCAGACATTGACCAGGAGCCAGAGCAGCCTCGGAATGGCGAGATCGCTCAGGGCGCAGACGTCCAGAAGCCCGTCGGCGGTGTCGGCCCTCGGTGTGGCGGGGAAGATTCCGGCGGAATAGCGGCAGTTGCCCACGATTACGTAGCTCGCAGCCGAAGCGATCACCTCGCCGTCGACCGTGACCCGAACTCGGGGCCAGGAATACGACAGGACGACGCGGATCGCCGGAAGAGCCCACTTGAGCAGGCTGGATTTCCGTCCACGACTTTCCTGCACGGCTTTGGTCACCGCCGCATCCAGGCCCGCGCCCGCGCCGAGCAAGAATCGACGCGTGCCATGCAGCCCGATGTCCATGGCGCGAATGCCGCCCGCCGCGATGGCCTCCGCCACAAAGCCCGGATCCGGCCGCATCCCCAGCGCGCGTGCAACCACATTGGCGGTGCCCACGGGGCAAATCGCGATTGAAGCCGCGCACCGGTCCGGGAGGCCGTTAAGGACTTCGTTCAGGGTGCCATCACCGCCTACAACGGTGATAAGCGCGGCGTCGCACCGCCCGGCCTCGACACGGGCATCGCCGGCCTGGGACGTTTCGAAAAGGGAGACGTCAAAACCTCTTCGCTCAAGGTCGGTTGCGAGCGACCGGGCAACGACCCGTCCCCGGCCGCCGCCCGCGACGGGATTGGCAATGACATGAATTTGTGTCAAGAAAGCCCTTTCAATTCAGCCGCCACCGGGCCATAGGGCTCCTTCCCTGCCGCAGTGATCGGCCACGCCGGCGGTTGAGTCAGCAGTTCTGTGGCCTGGTCCGCCGGAAGCGGTTTTGAAAAGAAGTACCCCTGGCCCGACTCGCACCGGAGCGCTTGGAGGGCCTCCGCCTGGGTCGCGTTTTCGATACCCTCCGCGATGGTGGACATGGAGAGGGCCTGGGCCAGCAGCAGCACGGTCTTGACGATCTGTTCGCTCTCCCGGCTTGACGACATTTCGCGGATGAAGGCCTGATCCACTTTGAGCGTATGCATGGGAAACCGGTGCAGATAGCTGAGGGAGGAGTAGCCCGTCCCGAAATCGTCGATGGCGAGTTGAATCCCCATGTCGCGCAGTTGCCGCAGGGTGCGCGTCACGAACTCCACGCTTTCCATTAGCGCACTTTCCGTGATCTCCAGCTTCAAGTATCCGGGTTGCACTTCGGTCTCCGTCAGGATATCCGCGATGGCGGCGATGAGGTTGGGTTTGGAGAATTCCTTCACGGAGAGATTCACACTGACCATCAGTTCGGACTCGCCCGAAACCGTGGTCTGCCAGATGCGCAACTGCCGACAGGCGGTACGCAGGACGAATTCGCCGATGGCGACGATCATGCCGGTCTCTTCGGCCACGGGGACAAATTCGATGGGTGAGATCATGCCGCGTTCCGGGTGCTCCCAGCGTATGAGGGCCTCGAAGGCGACAATGCGCCCCGTGTTCAGCGATACAATGGGCTGGTAATGAACGCGAAACTCTTCCCGTTCAATCGCGCGCCGGAGATCATTCTCCAATTGCAGCCGCTCGATGGCCTTGGAGTGCATGTCGGCGTCGAAAATCTCAAAACAGGCCTTGCCACGGGCCTTGGCGCGATACATGGCCGTGTCGGCGTTCCGGATGAGTTCCTCCGGGTTGGTGTAGCCCGGCCCGCTCATGGCTATCCCGATACTTGCGCTGGTGAACACTTCGTGCTGGTCGATCTGGAAGGGCTGCTCCAGCATGCGTTCGATACGGCCCGCGACCAGCGTGGCATCCCCCACGCCGGAGATATTGTCGAGGAGAAGAACGAATTCGTCGCCGCCGAAGCGCGCCAGGGTACCGGTGTGGCGGCAGACCGTGTCCACCGCCCGCAGGATATGCTGCAATTTCTCCGCGAACATGTTGAGCAGGGCGTCGCCCACGACGTGCCCCAGACCGTCGTTCAAGACCTTGAAGCGGTCCAGATCGAGAAACATAACGGCAAAACGGTATTCCTTCTGTCGCTCGCTCAACCGGATCGCCTGATTGAGGCGGTCCAGAAAGAGGGCGCGGTTGGGCAGGCTCGTGAGCGAGTCGTGGAGCGCCTGATGGCGCAACTGCTCTTCGAAAACCTTGCGCAGGGTGATGTCGGTCTGGGAGCCCGCCATGCGGGTGGGGACGCCGCTGCTGTCCTGCACGGCCAGGCCCCGGCAGAGGACCCAGATGTAGTTGTTGCTCTTGTGCCGAATGCGGTGCTCGGACTCGAAGTGGGCCGTCGTCAACTGGGTGTGGGCGTTCAGCGCCGCCTGCACGTTCTCCCTGTCATCCGGATGGATACGGCCCAACCACTCTTCCGGCGTGTCCCCGATTTCATCCTCGCCGTAACCGAGCATGCTTTTCCAGCGGGTCGAGTAATGCATTTCATCGGCGAGGAGGTTCCAGTCCCAGAGACCATCGTTTGCGCCCCGCACCGCCAGGGCGTAGCGTTCTTCGCTTTCGCGAAGCCGCTCCTTGATCTCGATCTGTCGCCTCCGATCATTCTCCAGGGCCTCAACCATCCGGTTGAATTCCGACGCGAGCGTACCGAGCTCATCGCTTCGGTCCAGCTTCAGGCGGGCCGACAGATCGTTGGACCCGCCGATCGAAGTCGTGTGGTCGGTCAGCAGGGAAAGGCTGTCCATCACGGTGCGGCGGAACAAAATAATGAGCAAGACCAGCGCGGCGAGACCGATGCCCACCTGGGCGAGGAGGCCGATCTGCATGGTGGAGCGCGCACGAGCCAGGAGACTGCGATGGATCTCCGAACGCAGCAGAAACAGGGGCTGGCCCGAAATACTCGCATAGGACGAGTAGACCCGAAACTCTTCCTCGCCCGCCTCCCGTACCTGCACGTCGTTGCCCGCCAGCAACTCCTGTACGACACCGCGCTCTTCCGGGGTGAGCGCCGGGTCGTTCAAGGCCCAAACCTGAAATTCGATGGCCGCCTGCTGGTGCATCTGTGCGAGAAGGGCCGGATCGAGAAGACGAAGCACCAGCAGCATCCCCGGGGCGCCCCCCCCGCTCGGTACAACCGGGGCCACGGCGGCCAGGGCGGGGCCTTCGCTGGTCAGCAGCGCACCCGCCACGGCCTCTCCATGCTTCGCCGCCTCCAGCAGGTAGGCCTGCTCCGGTTTCACGCCCGACGCAAACTCGGCAAACTTACGCGATCCGCCTGTGGGATCCGGGGCGGTGTAGCCCCAGTTCCGCTCGCCCCCCCCCGGCTTGAACCAGAACGCGGCGGAAACACCGGCGGCCACCAGGTCTTCCTCGGGAACAACCGCCGAAGAATCCCCCGCGGCAATACGCCGTGAAATCAGTCTGGACCACTCGGCGGCGCGCCGCTTCACGATGCCGGCCTGGCGTTCAAGCGCCTCCGAGGAGCGCTCCATATCTTTCTGCGCCGTCTTGCGCTCGACGGGCTCCAGTCCAGGTATGATAACGAACCGCTGGATCCCATAGGTCAACCCGATCACCAATCCGAAGACGATGAAGAGCACCAACTCCACCTTGACCCTCAACGACATACCGCCAGCCTTTCCTTCCCCAAGCCCGAGCGGACTACAAGTTCCCAACACCTTCAGGCACGCCGGTTTCAGGCCGGACCGCGCCTTGTTATGGCACCATGGTACCGATTACGCTCGCGGCGATCTACTGAATTCGTCTCCCGGCGCGAACGCCCCCGATCCGGTCGACCCGCCCGACGACGGCGGGGGACCATTGTTCATTCCGGGGCCGGAATAGGGTAGTATATCGCAATCAGTGAACCTCCCCTATCGGTACCCATTGCCATGAATCTGCTCGGAAAATTTACCCTGGCGCTCCTTGCCTGCGGCCTGGTCCCGCTGCTGCTGGGCACCCTCTTCACCCACACGATCACCAAGCGCGCTTTGGAAGACACCGGCGAGCAGGCGCGGGTGGCACTCGAGCAGAAGGCGAAGGATCACATCTCCGCCGTGGTCAGCGCCCAGGGGGACCACCTGAATACTTTCGTCCAGGGCCTGTCAAACGAGGCGCGCCTCCTCAGCCAGTTCTATCACCTCCAGGCAATGCTCGACAGCGAGGTCTTTTTCCGCGCCGCGCCCCCCGAAGCATTTCCTCCAGACGAACTCGCCCGGATGCGCGAGGAGCTCCGCGCATGGTATTCCACCAGACTCGAAAAGATGCCCCCAGCCGGCGAGGCGGGCCCTCCATCGTCGGCGGAGTATGTGTCGGCACTCTCGCCCTCGGGCGTGGCCCTGCAACATGCATACCTGCTACATCCGACGCCCACCGCCGCTGTGGACGCGCCGCCACCGACGCCCCAGCCGGCGGACTCGCCTTATGCAAAGATGCACGATTCGATTCACCCTTTCTGGGTGAGCACCCTGGCGCGCCTGGGCTATGAGGACGTCATTCTGGTTGACGGCGTGCGGGGCGAGGTCGTCTACTCCGTCAAAAAGGACCTGGACTTCGGCGCGTCCATGGTCCAGGGTCCGCTGGCCGAAAGTCACGCGGCCCGGGCCTTTCGCTCGGCCTGGGCGGGGGAACCGGGCAAGGTAATCTTCGAAGATGCCGCGCCCTACCTGCCCGCGAACAACGAGGACGTCTGCTTCATCGCGACACCGATCTTTTCGCGCGGCGAGAAGAAGGGCGTGGTCCTCTTCGAGTTCAGCATCGAACGCTTCAATGACATTCTGGGCGCCATGACGGCCCTGGGCGATTCCGGCGCGGTCTATCTGGTGGGACCCGACTACGAACCGCGCGGCGGAGCGGCCAAGGTGTTCGCACGCCGGTCGGAAATTCAGGAGAACGGCAGCGATCCCGACGCGCCGCGACTCGACATTGAGCCGGCGCGGATTGTCTTTCACCTCGGCCAGACGGGTTGCGACGTCTACCGCGACGCAGCGGGACACGAGGCCCTGATCGCCTTCCGACCGATCCAGATCCTGGGCGTCACGTGGGCGTTGATAGCGCAGGTGGACACGGTGGAGGCCTTCAAGACGGTGAAGGAGATGGAGAAGACATCGCGGGAATTCGTGAGCCGCATGCTGTACCTCAGTGACGCGATCGTGCTCGTGGCCATTCTGGTGCTGTGTTTCGTGGCCGACTACCTGGCGAAGCCGATCGTGCGGCCCATCCGCTCCACGGTGGCCATTCTCAAGGGCATGGTTCAAGGCGAAGACGCCCTCAATCAGCGACTGGTGGTGAGCGGAAAAGACGAAGTGGCCGAACTGTCGAGTTCGTTCAACCGCTTCATGGACAAGATCCAGGTGCTCTACGGTTCGCTGGAAAAGGAAGTATCGGAGCGCAAGCGCGCCCAGGAGGAGGTGGAGCGCAGCCAGCAATACTACAAGGCCCTGATCGAGTTTGCGCCGGACGTGATCGTCGTGCTGGATGCGGACTTTACGGCGCGCTTCGTGAGCCCTTCTTTCGAGCGCACATTCGGCTATACCGCCGAGGAAGTCCTCGGAAAGACCCTCTTCGACAAGATCCATCCCGACGACGTGCTTCAGATCAAGCGCGCGGCGGAACGGGCCCTGCTGAATCCCGGCGCGCCCACCCGGTCGGAGTATCGGCTCCGGCACAAGGAGGGGCATTGGATCTACATCGCTTCCGTGGGCACGAACCGCCTGGACGATGCAAGCATCGCGGGCACGGTGATCAACCTGCGCGATATCAGCGACAGCAAAGAGGCGGATCGCATCCTGCGCGAGTACAGTGCGACGCTGGAGCGGGATGTGGCGGAGCGGACCATGTTGCTGGAGCAGAATCGCGACGAGCTGGCCGGCGCCCTGGAGGAGCTGCGAAACACCCAGGCCCAACTGGTGATGAACGAGAAAATGGCCTCTCTGGGTTCCCTCACCGCGGGCATCGCCCACGAAATCAAGAACCCGTTGAACTTCGTGACGAATTTCGCGGAACTCACGGTGGAACTGGCGGGCGAGCTGGAGGAGGAGCTGGGCGCCGTGGGTGCCGCGCTCTCCCCGGAAGCGCGGGAAACCCTGGCCGATCTCCTTTCCGACATCCAGCAGAACACCCGGAAGATCCAGGAGCACGGCAAGCGCGCGGACAACATCGTGAAGACGATGCTGCTCCATTCCCGAGGCAAGAAGGATGAAAAACGCCGCACGCAGATTAATGAACTACTGGAAGAATACGTGCAGCTCTCCTACCACGGGATGCGGGCGCAGGATTCCACTTTCAACATCGAACTGGACCTACACCTCGATCCCAGGCTGCCGGAACTCGATGTGGTGTCGCAGGATCTGGCCCGCGTATTCCTGAACATCCTGAACAACGGCTGCTACGCGGCCCACGAGCGCAAGAAGCGGGACGGCGCGGGCTTCCACCCGAAATTGACTGTTTCCACGGGTCTGGAATCTGATAGAGTGATCATCCGCATCCGGGACAACGGGTATGGCATTCCGGATGGGATCGTGGACAAGGTTTTTACCCCGTTTTTCACCACCAAGCCCGCGGGCGTCGGTACGGGCCTGGGTCTTTCCATCAGCTACGACATCGTGGTGCAGGAACACCAGGGCGAGCTCTCCGTACAATCGAATCCTGGTGAATACACGGAATTCATCATCGCCCTTCCGGCGGGCGCCGCCAACACCCACAAGGTTGAAACTTGATGTTGATCATGGTCGTGGACGACGAGCCCGATATCCAGATGCTCTTTGAGCAGCGTTTCCGGAAGGAAATCCGGAGCGGTGAGCTCCAGTTTCGCTTTGCCTTCTCGGGCAGCGAGGCCCTGGAAGTGCTGAACAGCAGCGCGGGTACCGACCTGGTGCTTATCCTTTCCGATATAAACATGCCGGGGATGAGCGGCCTGGAGCTGCTGCGGGAAATCAAGGGGCACCGCCCGGGCATACCCGTATTCATGATTACGGCCTACGACGACCAGGAGAAGTACCGCGAAGCGATGGACTGCGGCGCCAACGACTACCTGGCCAAACCGCTGGATTTCGGCGAGCTGAAGGAGAAAATCCTTTCGGTGAGGAAGACATCGTGAACGCGATATTGACACCGCCGGTGCGCCTGCTGGTCGTGGACGACGAGCCGGACCTGGAATCGCTGATCCGGCAAAAGTTTCGCAAGAAAATCCGCGAGGGCAATTACAACATCACCTTCGCGGGGAATGGACAACAGGCCCTGGAAGTGCTCGATCAGGACGACGGCATCGACGTAATCCTGACGGATATCAACATGCCGGTGATGGACGGGCTCACCCTGCTTGCGCGCCTGGCGGAGCGGGACGGCCTGTACAAATCGGTGGTCATTTCCGCCTACGGCGATCTGGACAATATCCGCACGGCGATGAACCGGGGGGCCTTTGATTTCATCACCAAGCCAATCGACTTTGCGGATCTCGAGATCACCATCGAGAAGACGATCTCCGAAGTCCACAAGCTGAAGCAGGGCCTGGAGGCAACCCGCAATTTGATCGCCGTTCAGCACGAACTGCAGGTGGCCTCGCGCATACAGGAGTCCATCCTGCCCAAGACCTTTCCACCCTTCCCCGATCGGCACGACATCGAAGTGTTTGCCACCATGACCCCGGCGCGACAGGTGGGCGGCGACTTCTACGACTTCTTTTTCATTGGCGAGGACCGCCTCGCGTTCGTGATAGGGGACGTCTCGGGCAAGGGCGTTCCGGCCGCGCTGTTCATGGCGGTTTGCCGCACCCTGATCAAGGCGACGGCCCTGCACAACGATTGCCCCGACACCTGCCTGAACTATGTAAACCGGTTGCTCTGCGGGGACAACGCCTCGGATCTCTTCGTGACGGTGTTCTACGGGGTGCTTGACACGAAGACGGGCGAGGTCACCTACAGCAATGCGGGGCATAATCCGCCTTACTGGGTGCGGAGAAACGGCACGCCGCCGTCTCCCCTCCAGAATCAGGGCGGAATCGTGCTCGGGGTGATGCCGGAGGCGACCTACGTGAAGACTACGATCACCCTGGCCCCGGGGGAATGCCTCTTTCTCTACACCGACGGGGTAACGGAGGCCATGGACAAGGACAGGCACCTCTTCTGCGACACGCGTCTGGAGGAGCATCTTGCCCAGTCCTGCGCGCTGCCCCTGGACGAAATGGCCCTCGGACTGGCGCGGGGCATCGAGGCTTTCACCGTGAACTATCCACAGCACGATGACATCACCATGCTGGCGGTGCGCTACAAGGGTTAAGGATCCCCTCAACTCGGGAAGGGCAACTGCCCCGGCGCGCAGGGGCGCAATCCGCTCACCATAATGCCGGGACGCCCCACGCTCTGTCCGGCAAGCTGGGCATTGGCCGGATCGCGAAATCCACAGCGGACCAGCCGCCGCATGCGATCGGTCTGGTTGATGTGGCTGCCGTGGACCGTAAAAATATTGAAAACTACGATATCGCCCCGCTTTGCCGGAACCGGAATGGTATCCTCCAGGCGATACGCATCGGTGGGCAGGTGGGGCGTGCACTCGCCTTCGGGCGTCTGGGTAATGTGGGGCAGGCGTCCGGCCTTGTGGCTGCCGGCGGTGAAGCGGATTTCCCCGTTTTCGTGGCACGTATCGTCCAAGTGTACGAGCACGTCGATATAACGGTCATCGGTATGGGGATAGAAGGCGTCGTCCTGGTGGAGCGGGAAGGGATGGCCCGTCTCCGGCGGCTTGAGGTGGAGGGTGGTGTGGTGCAGCTCCACATTGGGCCCGAGAAGATCCGCCAGCGCCCCCACCAATCTCGGGTTGTGCATCGCGCGGCTCCAGGCGTCGGAATAGAAGTGAAGGTCGTGAAGATGGGTCAGTTTCGACTTTTTCTCCGTGGCCTCGTCCATGTAGGCCTTGCGCCAGGGACCCGTCCAGCCGATATCGGTCTGGGCCCATTCCTTCAACAGAATGGCGAGGTGACCTTCGAGTGCGTCCATCTCCTCCGGCGAGAACACCGCCGGGATATGGAGATAGCCCGCTTCCCGATAGAAATCGCACTGTGCCTGATTGAGCATTTTCCCGCTCCGGGCCCGAGGGTCCTGGGGGCGGAAAATGGCCTGGTGCACATAATTCCAGCCCCTCCGGGCCGATGTGTTATAGTATCAGGCCGCATCGCTGGATTCCCAGCGAACGACACCCTGCATGCCCCTGTCAATCGCCGTCAACGGAAAGGACCTGTCATGGCCGAGGCCGTCCCTCAAAACTATAGTAACCACGTGGTTTTTCCCACCAAATTTGTAATCGTTACCGTCCTGTTTCTCGCGTCCGCCATCATGGCGACCGTGGGCCTTCTGATGCCCAATTCCACGGCGGGACACTGCCTTGTGGGCACCGCCCTGCTCCTCAATTCCTTCTCCGCGATTTTCGGACTGCTGCTCATGCGCAACTACGCCGTAACGCTGCAGGACCGCATTATCCGCACGGAAATGCGGCTGCGTCTGGCCGAAGTGCTCCCCGATGAACTGAAGGGCCCGGCGAAGAAGCTGACCGTGAAACAACTGGTCGGGCTTCGCTTTGCCTCCGATGAAGAACTGCCCGATCTGGCGCGCAAAGTGCTCGACGAAAACATTGCCAAGGCCGACGCCATCAAGAAGCTGGTGAACAACTGGCAGGCCGACCACCACCGCGTCTGAAAGAAAGATTTACATGCCCCAAGCCCGCAGAAAACCCAAGGCGTTTACCGGACGCGGCCAGGCGTCTCGCCCGCTGGTCTTCACCACCAAGTGGAACAACATGGTGGAATTTGTGGACCATCGCGGCAAGCCGTTCCGCCGCTTCTACCAACTTGAAACCCTCGCGAGCGCGGTGGACAAGCTGGTGCGCGATCGCGACCGCCTGATCCAGCCCGCCATAGAGAAAGTGCTCGGTCCGGGCGCGGCAAACAGCCTGATTTTCGCACTGACCGCGGAGGACGAGTTCCGCCTGATCTTCACGGTTAAAGTCACGACGGCCGCGAAGCGCAAGACGCAGCTTTCGCTGGTGGTGGCAAAAAACCCGGAGGAAGGCAGCCGACGCGTGGCCCAGGAATACAAGCACCTGCGCCTGCTCCACGAACGACTGAAGGAGGAGATGACGGAACCGCTGCGCGCGGGGATTCTGTTCCTGCCGGACCGCTATCGCCGGGAGGAGCATCACCGGGAGTTGGAGGCCTATGTGACGGCGTTGCCCGTGGGCTACGAGCCCCTGGGCATCCACCGCAATCTCCAGTACACCGCGGGCACGACCCCGCCCCACACCTTCTCCAAGAAGGAAACCGAAGGCCTGAAGCAGAAGATGTGCACCTTGGCCCTCAAAGCCTTCAACCCCGTCACGCGCAACGGGCTCGATACGGGACAGTTGGACGCATCGACCTTCCAGGTCAACCGCACCGGAAAGTCGCTCCCCAAGCTGAAGCTCTTTAACTGCGTCCACATGCAGACACGGCTCACCTCCACACGCGTCATCTCTTTTCTCCTGACCGACACATGGACGTGTCGCGGCATCGAATGCGCCGTAGCCCCCGAAAGCCCAAGCATGTTCTTCGAGGCCGTCGTGAATGCCGTCGGACCGGAAACCGCCAGGCAATGGCTGAAACAATATTGCCATCAGGCCAAAGCCGGAAAGGTAAAAGGGACCTCGCCGGACTATATCGAGGCCCTCGCCGGCCTGGCCGGGTAGGCTGAAGGCTGAAGGCTGAAGGCTGAAGGCTGAAGGCTGGAGGCTGGAGGCTGGAGGCTGGAGGCTGGAGGCTGGAGGCTGA
>JAEUWI010000071.1 GCA_016791475.1 Candidatus Hydrogenedentota bacterium | reverse complement strand
AATTTGGCGCTACGTCAACAGCTAACTATCTGCTACACAAACAATTGCAAAGAATCGAAAACTGGGGATCACTCAGGATAAGGATTTGGGGGTGAAGAAGCGCCTCAAGGCTAGTTTGAGAGGCTATCCAAGCCAACAAGACCCGTCCTCTGAAACCGAATGTTGGAAACAAACTGATGCGTTATGTGCCGTATTGGGCCAGATTTGTTTGATCGATTTCGCCTGCGAATCGACGCAATTGGTGTAAGTTGTTTAATAACAATTTCTTCCGTATTTGATGGATGTTTGATGAGCATGTTCAGAATCAAAACGAATACAGCCGCAATCAGATGTGCTGAGAATGCGCAGTGGACCACAATTACTCCTTAGCAAGTCGAGTTTGTGCCCAGTTATGGCATTATAAACTTCAGGCGGAGTTCCCCATATGCCCGCCGTTGTAGATACTTCCACCCAGGTCCCGGTAGACCTCCAGCACCGCACGAGCCGCCTTGCGCTGAACGTCTGTGACCACTTCGATGCCGCGATCCCGTAATCCGCCCTGCCAATCGGCGGCCTTCTGCCCTTCATCGAAGCCGACGGCCCGCGCATCGCAGTCCCGCGCCCCGGTGATGACCCGTCGCACACCCGACCAGGGAATGGCGCCGAGGCACATGGCGCAGGGTTCGGTGCTGGTCACGAGGGTGTGTGCTGGCAGGTCAGGTCGCCCCAGGTCGTACGTGCGAAGTTTGAGTTGCGCCAGGGCAATCGCCACCATTTCCGCATGGAGCATGGAGGCGTTTCGGGTGGTGACGAGGTTGACGCCGAGGGAGACCAGCGCGCCGGAGGCCGATTCGAAGATGGCTGCGGCGAAGGGGCCCCCGGTCCGCCGCTCAATGTTCTGGCGAGCCGCCTCGATCACGAAGTTCATGCAGGCGTCGTACGACGCCATGGGTTCGGCGCTCCGTGCGGAGGCCAGGAGCCAGTCGGGCATTTCAAAGTTCAGGGCGGAGGGTTGGGAAAACACGGCGGGACTTCCTGGGCTGTCGTTGGGTGGCCACATAGGCCGATCTGCCTTTCGCTATTGGTAAACGGCACCCCGATGCCTCAGCCAGCCATGAGTGTGGCGACCAGCCGGATCGTGGTGGGTCCAGTGTATCACGCCACCTTTTTCGTTCCACTCGTAGTCGCCGCAGGACTCGGCTTCCGAATCTGACGCAAATTGTGATGCCTAAAGGAGAGGACGTATCTCTGCGGGGAGAGGTGCAGCAATTGGGGCTCTAAAGATTGTCCGAGGTATCGATTGCGGCACCCATAAGTCGAAAGTGGTCGTCTGCCGTCAGCACGGCAATGTCGTTCCGCCGGGCAACGACCGCCAGTATGGCGTCGGTCACAGGTACGGTCAAACCTTTCTCGCGCAGTCCCCGGAGCAAGTTTCCTGCATCGTCCCAGTCTTGTTCTATGGTGTCTAAACGCTGAACCCTGTCAAGCAGCCAACGCATCTGTCTTTGCTCCCCTGTGCCCTTGAGACCGTGCAACAGTTCTGCGACGACCACGCCGCAAATCCGGGCCTGATCGGCATCCAGCAATTCGTCAACCCGCTCGCCCAGTGGCCGCAATCCGGGACGAAGAAAATCCACCCAGGCGCTGGTATCGACAAGTACGGGCCTCATAGAGGTCTGGTATCCAGCGCACGCAATTCACGCCAGCTCTCGTCGATATCCATCGTGCCTCGCATCGCCCGGATCTGCCGTATTTCCTGCTGGCGTATGTACGCCTTGAGGGCAATGCGGACCGCTTCGGAGCGATTGGATGATTCGGTAAATTGCATCACTTGGTCGAGGAGGGCGTCATCAATATTCAGCGTAGCTCGCATATAATTGACTCCAAAGAGTTGTGATCTCTTTCGTCATTGTATCATACGTTTAATTGCGTGGCGTCTCCCCGCCGCTTATTGATAAAGGCTTCCTTTATGCCGCAGCCAGCCGTGGGCGTGGCGACCAGCCGGATCGTGGTGGGTCCAGTGTATCACGCCGCCTTTTTCGTTCCACTCGTATTCGCCGCAGAACTCGACGGTATCGCCCACCTGGAGATTGGCGATTCGGGGTGCCAGGTCGATGTTGTGCGCTATTAATACCGTTTGGCCGGTGGAGGTCTGAAGGATGAATTTCTGGTGGCGGCTTCCGTTGTTGTCGTCGGGGAGGAGGCGCGAGACGGGCAGCGAACCGGTGATCTGGTAATTGCTGAGGCGCTGCTGGAAGGCCTGGGCAAGGAGGGCGTCGGTGGCGTCGGCCGCCGCCGGGGGCGGAGTCGTGACGGTGGGTGCGTGGGTGCGGGCCACGGTCGCAGCGGGCGGTGGGCTTGCCGTTGGTGTGGCGCGATCGAGCGTTCCGAACACGCCAATCGCGATGAAGCCTATGGCGGCCGCGATGAGTGATTTCTTCAGGATATCCATGGTGGAAAAGTCCCCCCGGGTTCGACCCAAAGCATACAGTTTTGCTGAGTTCAGTTGTGGCGCAGGTGCACGGCAGATAACCTTACTACTCCGCTCGTATGGAGAATATTCTCGCATTGCGCATCACAAAGCGCACGCGCACGAATTCTCCCTCCTGTGCTGCGAGGTCACCGCCGTCGGTCCATGCCAGTACAACATCCGCATGATCGCCCTTGACCGGAAGCGCCTCCGAGAGCCCTCGCCCGGCGATCGCGCCGAATTCCTTGTCCAGCAACTCCGCGCGAATCTCGCCTGTTGCCGAGGTGGTCGCGTTGATCCGAACCTGCTTGCCTCTCAGGCGAAGCGGGGAGGTGGTAAATTCGCCTTCGGATTCAGCCTCGATGGCCACGAGCCGGTCCGCGTCCCACAGGGCCGCGCCGGAATCGCCTTCCTGGAATCTGCTGCGGGGAAACTTGTGGGGGTACTTGTAGCCAGAGTAATAGAGCAGGAATCCCCCATCGGGTTTGCGCACGAGGCCAGGGTGGGGCATGGGGAAGTACGCGTCCCACGCGTCCGCACTGCCGGGCGAAACCAGCGGCGGGCCTGGCGAGAATTCCCAATTTGCACCATCGCGGCTCGTGGCGAGGCGGATGGAACTGCTGTCCGCCTGGCGATCATAGGCGAGACATAAAATGAGTCGCAGGTCCGGCTGACCGGGATAGGGCGTCATGGTGTTGAGATAAAAGTCGGTCCACGGCGCTTCGGACGAATCGGGGCGCAACACGGTGCGCGGCAGCGGGAAATCGTTGAAGTTCTCGCTCTCGCTTCGCGCAATGACACGACGATCAAAGTCCCAGTTGCGCGTGTAGGCAACGTAGCGCTTGATCTCCGTGTCGAAATGCACGACCGTCTGGGTATCGGCATCCTGAAGGAGATTGGGCTCCAGGCCGAGCGTCCACGCGACGCCGTCGGCAGACCAGGCGGGGTAGAGGCAATTGCCCGAGTTGGGGCTGACCCGCGAGCCGAGGGGCTTTCCCGTGCGCGCGACGAAGGCCTGGAGCTTGGCGGGATCGCTGCTCGCGAGCACGGTGCACTTAAAGCGCTCGGCGGGCGGTGCGCTCGGATCGACGAAGACCGTGCCCGAGGCCGCCACGCGCAAGGACTCGGGATGCTGGAAGACGCCGCTGGCCGCAATGGCGTCGTGGTTCGCGAAGAAGGTCAGATTCGAGCCCGATTGCTCATCACGCGCTTCGGGGTTGAGCAGCGGTTTCTTCCAGGTTCCCAGATCCGTCGATTCGGCATAGGCGATGCCGCCCCGGCACTCGTACCAGAGGCGATACAAGCCTGTTTCGGTGTCGTGCAGCAACGTATGGGGCTGAAGTCGGCCCTCCTCCCACGGAAAGTCGCGCGGGAACGTTTCATTGAAGCGCGGCCCCTTGCGGGCGGGTTGTGTCTGAATGCGTACGCCGTGGGCGAGGCCAACGGGCATCGCGCGCACGTCTTCCGCGCGCTCAATGTCGTGGGGATCGTTCAGGGGTGCGGGCTCGCCATCGGGACCCACCCAGGCGACATGACCGGCTTCCACCAGGGACCAGTCAACGAAAGGAAGGGGCTGTGCGGTGAGTTCGAGAGGGTGGACGAGGAAGTCGCGGTTAAGTACGATGTCCGGGGCGGGGTTCTGCGCCGCGACTTCGACCACCAATACAAGACCGATCAGCGAAGCAGCGGCACAGAAGGTGGTCACACTGCGCACAAGATCTTCCTCCCCTAAATCAAGTTCAGCCCAACAGCGAAATGGACCCGAGACCGCGGGCTTTATCGAAGTATTTTTTATCCGCTGTGATTAGCTCCGCACCGTGTTCGAGTGCCACGGCATGGTATAGCGTGTCGAAGAGGTGATGGTTTAGAGTGGCGGACATTTCCGCAGCGCGTCTGTAAATGTGCCAACTGTCGGCCACGACGAATGCCACTTCATCCAGAAGGTCGGCAGCCGACTCGACAAAGAGGGGCTCTTCTCTTGCCAATACCGCCAATACTTCCGCGCACCAGTGAACAGGTTGTACGGTTTGGTCTTCGTCATTTCGGACGCGGCGGAAGATATCCATGGCGGCCTCCACATCTTCTTCGCCCGCTCGATTTTTCAGAAACCACTTGAGGATAACGGAAGCATCAAGTACTCGTTTCATTCCCTCAATTCCTGCCGGGTCCTTAAAATTTCCTCCGTCGAAATCGGCTTGGTCTGCTTCCTGAATTCCAGAATAGCATCCATGGCTTTGGCACGTTGTTCTTTCTTCTTTTTCGCCTCGATGGCGTCTTCCATCAACCGAGTCAGTACGGCGCTCTTGTTCTCGCCCGCGAAGTATTTGTTGAACTCTTCCTTAACCCTGTCGGGCACGCTGAAATTCATAGTAGACATGGGGCTTGCCTCTCTTAAATTGGATGTTGATGCAAAATCTGCACCATCCAGCCCATCGAAAATGGATTCCTGCAATTCCTCTTTAATCTGCAAGATCTCCTCCGTGGAGATAGGTTTCGTTGTCTTCCGAAACGCTAGAATCGCACCAATGGCCTTAATCCGCCGTTCTTTTACGGTTTTTGTTTGCTTCATCTGTTGGATTAAAATGCCAACAAATCGTTCGTGCTATGGCCAGCGGACTTCATTGCGAAATTCTTGAATTTGTTTGTGTTGTTGAAATTTTCAACAACAGTATACCCGAGGCGGGGTAATCTGGCAAACGAAACTTAAGGATTGCCCGGCAGTCGAAACGCGATCACGTAATCCCCGCTGGGACTGCCCGCTTTCCCGCCGCCGCCGGCGAATACCGCCACGTACTGCCTGCCGTCCGCACCGAGCCACGTCACCGGTGCGCCCTGGCCCGGAACTTCGAGGGGAAACTCGGCCAACACCTCGCCGCTCTCCATATCGAAGGCGCGGAGCTTTGCATCGAGCGCCGCCGCCACGAAGAAGAGCCCGCCCGCCGTCACCGTGCCGCCGCCGAAGTTCATTGTGCCGGTCGGCTCTTCGCCCAGGTTGAGCTCCGCGAAATTGCCCAGCGGCTTCTGCCAGACCAGTTCACCCTTCGCGAGATCGATCTTGGTGAGGGTGCCCCAGGGTGGTTTGATCGCGGGTTTGCCTTTGCTATCGAGAAAGTGACGTGCGCTCGGCGTAAAACCAAAGGGTCCGTCGCTGGGCTTGATGGAGGTGACGTAGGGGAGCTCGTTGGCCGTGATGTACATCATCCCGCCGGGTGCGATGGCCGCGCCGGACCAGTTGGCGCCGCCGAGCTGACCGGGGATGACCACGGAGCCCTGGGCCGACGGCGGCGTGAAGGGACCTTCGGAGCGCAAGGTGTCATAGAAGGCTTGAAGCTCTGTGAGCTTGTCGGAGTCGGTTGAATGGAGGTCATCCCGGCTCATGCGGTTGCGCGAAAAGGCGGGAGGCTTCGTGGGGAAAGGCTGCGTGGGCGAAGCCACTTCACCCGGCACGTCACTCGCCGGAACGGGCCGCTCTTCGATGGGGAACAGCGGCTCGCCGCTTACGCGATTGAAGGTGAAGGTCTGGCCGTGCTTGCCCACGACAGCCACCGCCGGAATTGCTTCGCCATTTCGCTCGATTTCGAAAAGGCTGGGCATGGCGGGGGCATCATAGTCCCATAGGTCGTGGTGGACGATCTGAAAGTGCCAGAGGCGTTCGCCGTTGAGCGCGTTCAACGCCACGATGGAATTGCCGAAGAGATTGTCGCCGGGGCGGTCTACGCCCACTTTGTCGCTGTTGGGCGCGCCCACGGGTACGTAGAAAATGCCACGATCCAGGTCCGCACTGATGGGAGCCCAGGGGTTGCAGCCCGCGCGGTTCTTCCAGCTATCACCGCCCCAGGTGTCGTTGCCGAACTGGCCCGGTTGGGGCACCGTGTTAAAGGTCCAGGCGGGCTTGCCCGTGTGGGCGTCGAAGGCGCGCAGGGGCACATAGTGCAGGCGCCGCGCTGAAGTATCGTCGATGCCGTAAGGCTGGAGGAGTACGTCCTTGCAGACTGCGGGGGGCGAACTGAGGAAGAAGAAGGCGCCGCCATCCGGGATGCCCGCGCGGAGGTTCAGGCAGCCCGCGTCGGCGAAAACGGGATCGGGCCGGCGCGTCTTAATGTCGATAGAATAGACGCGTCCATCCCGCACGGGCAGGAAGATGCGCTCTTTCGTGCCGGATTTCCAGTAGGTGACACCCCGGCTGGCCAGACCGCCGCCCGCCGTCTCTTTCAGGTCCAGCGGCGGTTCGGGCGTAAAGCGCCAGGCTTCTTCGCCCGTCGTTGCATCAATGGCGATGAGTCGCGAGAAGGGCGTGATCACGTACATCACACCGTCCACGATCAGCGGCGTGCATTCCGCGTAGTGGGTTTTGCCGGGGCCGATATCACCCGTGCGACAGGTCCAGGCGCGTTCGAGGGCGCCGACATTGTCGCGGTTGATCTGATCCAGGGGAGAGTACCGCGCGCCGCCGGGATCCTGACCGTAATAGCGCCATTCGCTATCAGGGTCTCCAGCCTGGGCTGTGAAGGCGAGGGCCATGGTTGCGAGGAGGGTCGCGGTGCGTGTGAAGGTCATGGGTGCGGCTCCGGTTGGTGAAGGGGGC
Source organism: Candidatus Hydrogenedentota bacterium (assembly GCA_016791475.1). NCBI lineage: Bacteria > Pseudomonadati > Candidatus Hydrogenedentota > Candidatus Hydrogenedentota bacterium. Next base: position 25,457 of record JAEUWI010000071.1, on the reverse strand, counting down.
CACTGGAGTATGCACGGGGCGTGCCGGGCGGTGCAAAAGATCATCGGACGGATCGGACGGATCGGACTGATCTGATCAGTCTGATCGGTCCAATCCGTCCGATGAGCACCTTAAGAAGAAGGCAAGCGCGTCGCGCGCTTGCTCAGGACTTCGACTCGGCCAGCGCCTTGTAGGCCACCGCGCCGATGACCGCGCCGATGATGGGGGCAACCCAGAAGAGCCACAACTGGGCGATGGCCCAATCGCCGACGAAAAGGGCCACGCCGGTGCTGCGGGCGGGGTTGACGGAGGTGTTGGTAACGGGGATGCTGATCAAGTGGATCAGGGTGAGCCCCAGGCCGATGGCGATGGGGGCGAAGCCCTTGGGCGCGCGGTCGTCGGTGGAGCCCATTATGATGAAGAGGAAGAAGGCCGTCATGACGATTTCAGTGACGAGCGCGGCCACCATGGAGTAGCCGCCGGGAGAATGTTCCCCGAAGCCGTTGGAGGCGAAGCCGCCAATCTCCGCGCCGACTTTACCCGTCGCGATGACGTACAGCACGCCGCCCGCTGCGATGGCGCCGAGCACCTGAGAGATGATGTAGGCCGGAAGATCCTTCGCGGGAAAGCGACCGCCCGCCGCGAGGCCGATGGACACCGCCGGGTTCAGGTGACAGCCCGAGATGTGGCCGATGGAGTAGGCCATCGTCAGCACCGTGAGGCCGAAGGCGAAAGAAACGCCGAGGAGGCCAATGCCGACTTCCGGGAAGGCCGCGGCCAGCACCGCGCTTCCGCAACCACCCAAAACCAGCCAGAACGTACCCAGGAATTCCGCACCATATCGGTTCATTGTCGAACCCTTTCCCATTTGCCATTGACGTGCGCGCGAAGAACGGGCGCCTCCCGAACTCGCCGCCGTATTGTCAAGAGTTTACGGGAGTAGTGAAGGAGGGGTCAAGGGAGCTCAGTTGCGCAGGGCAAAGTTCTTCGCTTGCTACTCGCCCCAGCGGGCTTTGCGCGATTGTTCGGCGAGCCAGCGGCATTGCACCGCGAGGCGGTGGAGCCACTGGGCGGCCGTGTAGCCCGCGACGGTGCCGCCCATCTGGGGCGCCTGGTAGGACACGGTGGTGACGTGCTTTACGCCGACGGCGTAGAACAGGGCCACGAGTTCGTTGTAGGTCAGGGTGCGATAGGCCTGGTAGCTGTCCAGAAGCACGTTGACGCGGTGGCTCATTTTCTCGTCGCTGAGGGTCGTGCGGATGCACAGGTTGGAAATAGCGTACGCGATGTCTTCGAGATAGCAGCCGTCGCCGGCGAATTCGAGATCGAGCACCGCGGTGAGTTGTTCGCCTACATAGAGCAGGTTGCCGCCGTGCCAGTCGCCGTGGATCAGCCCGGTCTCAAAGGTGTCCCGCTTCTCCTTGCTCAATACCATCGATGCGTCGTAGAGGAAGCGTGAAATGTGGTTGGCGTAGGTCTCCATGTGTTCCCGCACCCCGTCCTTCTGGGCCAGTTTGAAGAGGCGGTGGAGGGACTCCCGGGGGACTTCGCTGAAGCGCCACTTGCGGGCGTCACGCGGGGGCACCGGTACGTCGCGACATATCTCGTGAAAATGGCCCAGCACGCGGGAAGACGTCTCCAGGGTGCCGGTGGTGACGTGCATTGGTTCGCCCGGCACGAATTCCTGGAGTTCCATCGCCCAGGTATCGGCCTCCACGATGCCCTTGCCGTTGCGGGCCCGCTTGATGTGGGCCACTGGAATGGAATGTTTCGTCAGGTGCGCCGAGAGGTTGTGCTGGAAGCGGAGGTTGTCCAGGACGACGGGATCGCGCTGGTAGGTCTTAACGAGGAATCGGCCGCCATCCGTATCCACCACCATCTTGCGGTGCCGCCGCTGATGGGTGCTTTCCAACTGCCACGGCAACTGAACCTCGCCCAAGTCGTAATTCTCGCGAATTACCGCCTGGATGATCTCCATGCCGGAAAGCTTTGGAGTTATACGCGTATCGATTCCCATGTATGAATAAAGTTCCGATTCGACTTTGCCCTGGCAGACGAACACACTACACTATAACGCACGGACGTACCATCCACAAGTAATATCATCCTCTTCACTCTCCACACTATTTACAGTTCGGCCGGGTGGAAGGAGACGGGCGCGATATAGCATACTACGCGTTCGCGTCCACCGCAGTGTTGGTCCCGGGCATACGCGAGGGTACGTCCCCGTACCGGCATGCGCTTGAAAAACGCTCCAAGAGAATATAGGATCAGTGTTTTAACGATAACCTGTTCTCATTTATATCAGGAATACGTCCTTACATGGTCACGATAGAGCAGTGCCGGCGAAAGCTTGGCCCAGGCGCCCATTTTTTTTGCGAGCATTTCCATGCGGCCGAGGGGGATCATGTGGCCCTCTGGGGACCGAGCGGTTGCGGGAAGAGCACCATGCTCAACCTCGTTTCCGGGCTGCTCCGCCCCGACTCCGGCAAGGTGATAGTCGATGGGACCGAAATCCAGGCCCTGAGCGAAGGTAAGCTGGACTATTTCCGGGGGGACCGATTGGGTTTCGTGTTTCAGACCTTCAATCTCCTTTCGCCTTTCACCGCATTGCAGAATGTGATGCTCTCCATGCGCTTCAGCGACAAAGTGCCCTCGGGCGAATGGAAAAGCCGGTCCACCATGCTGCTGGAGCGGGTGGGGCTGGGCCACCGGCTGCACAGCAAGCCGCGGACGATGAGCGTGGGGGAGCAGCAGCGCGTGGCGATTGCCCGGGCCCTGGCGAACCACCAGCGCATTATCGTGGCGGACGAGCCCACGGGGAGTCTTGACCCCAAGAACGCGGCGGAGGTGATGAACCTGTTCCTCGAAATATGTACGGAAGAGAAGGTGACCATGCTGCTGGTGACCCATGACAAGGAACTGGCCGCCCGACTTCCCATCCAGTTCGAGTGCAAGGGCCTGGTGACGGAGGAAGCGCAATGAGCCTGTGGCAAATCGCCTGGAGCTACCTCTGGAACCGCAAATTGACGACGGTGCTGACGATCCTTTCCGTGGCGCTCGCAGTGGGCCTGATCTCCTCAGTGCTCAGCCTGCGCCAGCAGTTGGAACAGCGCTTCGCGGAAGAGGGCCAGGCCTTCGACCTGGTGGTCGGCCCAAAAGGCAGCCCCCTGTCGCTGGTGCTGGGCAGTGTCTACTTCATGGACTCCGCCATCGGCGCCATGGATCTGGCCGACTTCTATAAGCTGAAGAACGACAAGGATTTCGTCAAGGACATCTTCCCCATTGGCCTCGGCGACACCTACGGCGGTTTCCGGATCGTGGGCACCACGCCGGAGTTGCTGCACCACGAGTGGGTGGGCTCCATCAGCGGTGAAGTGCGTCGGCCTTTTGTGCTGCGAGACGGCCGCGCCTTCGAGGCGCCCATGGAGGCGGTCGTCGGTGCGGTTGCCGCGGCCAAGCTGGGGCTGAAAATTGGCGACACCTTTGAGAGTATCCACGGATCCTTCAATATTTCCGAGGATCTTCAGGAGTTTGATCACAGCGGCCATCCCTACACCGTCGTTGGTATCCTGGAGACCAGCGGCTCGCCCTTCGACCGCGCGATCTATTGCAGCATCGAATCGGTCTGGAACGCCCACGGCCACGAAGGGTCGATCGCGGCAGGCGGCGAGCCCCATGAGCACCACGAAGGCGACGGTCACGATCACGCCGCGGAAGGCCATACCGAAGCCGGGCATGCCGAGGAAGGTCACGCCGACGGCGACGGCCTGACCATCAGCGCGGCGCTGTTGCAGTTGCACAGCCCGGCCCAGCGCTTTGAATACGAAGGCTGGATCAACGAAAACACCAACGCCATGGCGGCCGTACCGATCCAGATCATCAGTGATTTCTTCAAAGACTTCCTCGATCCGATCAAGGGGCTGATGCTGGCCACGGGCTATCTGGTGGTGGTGATCTCGGCCCTGAGCATCCTGATCGGTCTTTACCTAAGCATCATTCAGCGTCGCCGCGATCTGGCCATCATGCGCGCCCTCGGCGCCAGCTCCACGGAGATATTCGGGGCGGTGCTTATCGAAGCGCTTCTGGTCACGCTGCTGGGCATCGCCGCCGGGTGGCTCTTTGGCAATCTGGTGATCGTTGTCATGGGCCAGATTCTGGCGCGCGACTACGGCCTGGTAATTACGCCTTTCGGCCTCAGCGGCGAAGAGATTCGCGCATTCGCCTCCGTGGCCCTGGTCGGGCTGATTGCGGGCATACTCCCGGCCTGGCAGGCGTATAATGGCGACGTGGCCAACGATCTGGCCGACCGCCAATAACGATATAATCATCCCGTCATCATAAGGAATTGGAAGTAGCATGAGACAACGAGCGAAACGCGATTTGATAGCCCTGGGTGGCGTGGTGATAGTTATAGCCGTGCTGATCGTGTTGAACTACACCTTCAGTCTTTCGGATCTCGTCGAGAAGTACGACCAGATACGAAAAACCGCCGAGGCCGCCCGTGAAAAGGATGGGATGGACATCCTCAAGTGGCACCACATGCGCGCCACCGACGGCAACCTGCGCAGCGGCGCAAGCTTCACCGACGAGCTCAAGGCCTACAACAACAAACAGGTCAACCTCATCGGTTTCATGGTGCCCGAGAACGAATTCCGCGATGTGAAGGAATTCCTCATGCTGCCCCTGCCCATCGAGTGCTACTTCTGCAAGCGCCCGCCCGTGCACGACGTCATGGCGATCAAGATGGAGGAAGGGACCACCACTCGTATTTTCGAGGGTCCAATTCTGGTTAATGGCGTGCTTCGCCTTCATGAGGGCCCCAAGCAGAAATACTTCTACTCCATCGACCACGCGGCGCTGGAGTCCGCCGAGAAGGGCGGGCAGTTGAAGACCCGGTACATCCCGCCGGAGCACATGCTGTCCGGACACGAAAAGGAAGTGGTGCTCGACGAAGGCATCGACGTGGACAAGCTGGGCAAGTAGGCCGCAATTCGGGAGCATGGACTTCCCAGTCCGTGTTCATCGCGCGCCTTTGGCGCACTGTACGCGGGTAAGTCTGGGACGCGCCGTCAGCGGGAAAACCAGCGATCCCGTCTTCCCCACGTGGAATCGGCCTCCGAATCCCGCTTATACTAAGGCTATCAACCCCAACGTCATTTCCAAGCCGCGCCTTGCGCGGCCCTGTTTTATGGAGAGCATACCCCCATGGCCATCACGTCTTTTTCACCGCCCGTCCGCACCCTCATGGGCCCCGGCCCCTCCGATATCAGCCCCCGCGTGCTCGCGGCCATGGCCAAGCCCACCCTGGGCCATTTGGACCCCGCCTTCATCGAGATGATGGACGAGATGAAACAGCTCCTCCAATATGCTTATCAGACGAAAAACGAAATGACCCTGCCCATCTCTGCGCCCGGCTCCGCCGGTATGGAGTGCTGCTTCGTTAACCTCGTGGAACGGGGCGACAAGGTCATCGTCTGTAAGAACGGCGTTTTCAGCACGCGCATGATCGAGAACGTGGAGCGTTGCGGCGCCCAGCCCATTATCGTGGAAGACGCCTGGGGCAGCCCGGCCGATCCGAACAAGCTGGAAGACGCCCTGAAGGCGAATCCCGATGCGAAGATCGCGGCCTTCGTCCACGCCGAGACGGCCACGGGCGCGCGCTCCGACGTGAAGACCCTCACGGAAATCGCGCACAAACACGGCGCGATGGTGATCGTTGATGCGGTGACTGCCCTGGGCGGCATCGAGCTGCGCGTGGATGACTGGGGCATCGACGCGATTTATTCCGGCAGCCAGAAGTGTCTCTCCTGCACGCCCGGCCTCTCGCCCGTGAGCTTCGGCGAGCGCGCCGTGGAGCATCTCAAGGCCCGCAAGACCAAAATCGAGAGCTGGTTCCTCGATCAGACCCTCGTCATGGGCTACTGGGGCAACGGCGGCGGCAAGCGTGCTTACCACCACACCGCGCCCATCAATGCGCTGTATGGACTCCACGAAGCCCTGGTTTTGCTGCAGGACGAAGGCTTGGAGAATTCCTGGGCGCGCCACTTGAATAACCACAACGCCCTCAAGGCGGGCCTCGAAGCCATGGGCCTCGAAATGCCCGTGGACCCGTCCTGCCGCCTGCCCCAGCTTAACGTCGTAAAGATTCCCGAAGGCATCGACGACGGCGCGGTGCGCACGGCCCTGCTCACCGAATACAGCCTCGAAATCGGCGCGGGCCTCGGCGCGGGCGCGGGCAAAGTCTGGCGCATCGGCCTCATGGGCCATGCCAGCTCCAAGAAAAACGTGATCCTTTGCCTCACGGCGCTGGACAGCGTGCTCACGCGTATGGGCGCGCCCATCCACAGCGGCGCAGGCGCCCAGGCGGCGGTGGCGTATTACAACTGAGTGGGTGATGGCGAAATGCCGGAGACACCACCCGCGGTTTACAGAGACGACAGCGACATCAGGGACGGCAGGATCGAGGAGATCCTGCCGTTACTGTTGACCCTGAAGTCCCTGCCGTCCTTGTGACCACCGGACAGCGGCCCCAAGCAGCCAAGCCCTCCCCGGATGCCACCCACTATCGCCGATCCGCCGCAGGAGGACGGGCCGCCCCGGGCGGCCGACAGCTCGCGATTGATGGGTAGTCTGTTTTCGCCCCGAAGGGCCAGCGCAGCTTCCAGCCCTGGGCAACGGCCAGGGAAAAAGCCGCGTTAGATTTATCGCCCTGAAAGGGCAGCGCAGTTGGGTGGCGAGATTTGGACCATCCGGAAACTTCGCTGCCCTTACAGGGCGATGTCTTCGTCGGGCCGCACTGTTCCCTGGGCGTTGCCCAGGGCGGGAAGCTGCACTGGCCTTTCAGGCCGGGGAGACCGAAGGCCCAATTGTTCAGGCCCACGCCGGGTAATCGGACGCCAGACAACGTCCTGTACACGCCATCATTCAAGAACACCACGGACGTGCCACGCGATCCGGCAACGCCGGTTCGTGTGCCTCGCGTATAGAATACCGAGGTTACGAATATTGCTCTGACCAAGCGGTTTGTTCGTCGGGCGAGGAGCATTGTACCCAATTGCAGAACTTGCCGTAGGTCAAAAGGGCCGTTCGAGTTGCCATTGGCGCATCAAGGCTTCCACACCACGGACACACGAACCGGCGTGGCCGGGTCGCGTGGCACCCTTGAGAGGGCTTCTCGTTTGGCCTGGAACCGCGGTGCTTCTCTTCGTCTCCCCGCAATCAGGGCCCTCCCGGCGCGGAAAGGGCACGAGGCGGGCCCGGCCTGCCAAAACCATGATCATCGTCCTCATAATCACTGGGAAGGGGTTGTTCTTGAAGATAGGCAATCCACTCCGCCAACTTCGCATCGCGGTCGGCCAGACTCGCGGAGGGCGGAAGGCCGGGATGGCCCGGAATGTCGGTGTCTGCCAGAATGCCAAGCACGATGTCGCACACGCGGAGTCCGCCGCCGCCAAACGACGACGTGTGCTCCAGTAGCCGGATCAGGGCATTGCCGGGGGATGACGAATCGGGAATTTCGCGATCATACATGTACGTGCGGAAAGAACTTTTCAACACCGGGTCCAAATGCGGTGAACCTGCGGAATTGGCAAGGACATCGGTCGACTCGTCCGTGCCGATGGTTGCTAGAGCTTTCAGAATGATCGCGGTCGTCTGGCGGTCGGCATGATTCAACGACTCTGCGAGAAAGGGCACCGCACCTTCCAAGCGGAGATCCATTATTATCTCGGCGATTTCCTTCATCAACTCGACCTGGAATTGAACCCACCGATACTCGGCCATCGATTTATGACCATAAAAGTGTCCCAGCGTGTTGGAATCCTTCATTGCCCTCTCCTGAAGAGTCTCTGACTCCCGCCGGAGCGTGTCGCGATTGCTGTCGTAGCTCACCCAATCAAAGGTTGCCAGGGCTTCCAGCACTGCCGCGTCGAGCTGTGCGGACCATTGTTCCCGCTGGGCTTCGGTTTCGGTTGTGGATAAGTGCTGAAACGCCACGGAATCGAGGTTCCAGCGTCTCCAAATCGTCGCGAGCGTATGGAGGTATTTGAATTGCATCGCGCCCTCCTCGGTGCTTGCGTTTTTCAACAGGTCGGGGGTGCAATCCAGCGAAGCCTTGCTTCGAATTAGATCAAGAAGCTCGCATTTCAAGATCGGATCAGCGCAACGTGTAATTGCCTCGATTGCGATAGTGGCCAGTATGTCGGACTTGTATCCACTAAAGACAAATCCCACCATTTTCGCCCGAATCGCATTGGTGGTGGTCATGATATCCACCAACTCCTGCAAGTCCTCCTCGCGCACATTGCCGCTAATCGCCACAGCCGCGACCTCCGGACTGGGTGTTTTCGTTCCTCTCGCCCCCGCAGTATCGAGATCTCCGCTGCGAATCATGTTCACCAAAATGGGATTCACCACATCCGGCGCGCGCCGCGCCGCAGAATAAAAGAGATACGCAACATTCTCTTTCTCCAAGGACGGGCTATCCGGGCGCACATTTTCTACCAGATAGGCATCCAACGCGGGATCCTGAATAAACTCCAGCCCGCTCACGTACTCGCCGTTTCGCAGGCGCGCAATGACATCCTGAACATCGTGCCCGCCCGCGACGAAGGAGCCCGACCAGGCGGGCAGCTCGGGCACCCGCCCCTCGTCCCATTGTTCACGCCATTCCTCGTCGTTCAGCCGCGCCGATATCGGCTGCTGGAATTCATAGTACGAGTAAACGCTTCCAACGAGCAGGTGGGGCTTGCCTCCGTGCTCCAGGATCACGTAGATGGGCATCGCGCCGCCCGTGGCGACCTCGAGACATTGTCCCGTATCGGCGTAGGTGTAGACATCCATCACGAGAGACATCCAGGACGATCCTGGATTGCGAGAATTCCCGCCCTCCATTCCGTGAAGTTTTTTGAGAACGATGCCATAGTTCTTCAAGAGATGGCGCTCGTTTTCGCTGAGTGGATCTCCGGCGAGTTCTTTGCGCACGATTTCAGCCAGCTCCCCGACCAGGGACCCAAACTGTTCGAACTTGTCCAAGTCCGCCAAGCCAGCCTCACCAAACAATGTAGTGGTTCGTGTGACGATATCCGTCATCTGCGAGAAAAATGTGGGATTGGGTTCCACATAGCCGGGGGGCGGGTCCTCAGGATCAAAGTCTTCACCTCCCCTCATCATATTGGACTGCTTAGCGTGCAGCGCCCAGGTGTGGCGGGTGGAGGCCCAGGCCGCTAGGGAGGTCATGAGGTTCTTGTCCCCGTATGCCGAGGTTCGGGCGAAGGGGGCGGCCTGCTCGACGGGCGGCGCGGTGAGGGTTTCGGCGAGCCGCAATATGGCGGCATAGTGGGTGTCGCTATCGCGCTTATAGGTGCTCACGACTCCCCTGGATTTGGCCGCCGCAGCGCTATAGTCCGGCTGGCTTCCCTCGGGCGTGCCAGCCATCAATTCCGCCGCGCGGGCCGATCCATTGGCCGCCATAAGATCGAGGCCCGAAGGAAATACCCGACGGGCAACATTGGGTTCGACCAGCGCGAGAAAGATTTCGCTGTCGGGTAAGTACCGCTTGCCCATGAAACGCATGCCCTTGGTTTGCGCCACCCATTCGCTCTTTTCCGCCACCGTGAGCATGGAGTTGATCCTGGGGTCACGCAATTCCTCGCGCAAGCGTGCTATCGCGTCCGCAAGCGCGGCGGGCGAATCGAGCATACCTATACCGGGCAGATGCGCGCCGTACTCCTCGGGCGTCAGATCGTCGCAGGGGCCGAGGAAGCGGGTGTAGAGCCTGTCCAGCTTCCGCCAGCGCTGCTGCGCGTCCTGCGTATCCTGCAGGGCTTTGGATAGCATCAGTGCGGCCAGCGTCTGCACGTCGCTGCCGAGGAGGAAGGCCGCATTGCCGAACCAGCTCATGGCGCGGAAATAGCGCTGCAACTCCGGCGACTCGGTGTAGAAGCCGCGCGGCTTGTATTGGGAGTAGTCCACCTCTTCCCCGAACAATCGCGACGCTCCGAAGCCGTCCGCGTTCAGGATAGCCGCGACCTCGGCAGCAACCCCCTCCGGCAGACCCGCCGGGACCGAATCACCCGCCAGGAGGACTTCCGCCACCTGAAGATAGGCCAGGGCGAGGGCTTTCGCCTCCGCAGCAAGCGGGGCCAGTGCACCGGTTGCGACTGCATCCGGCGGCTGGGCCTCCAGACTTGCGCGCAGGGCAGCCAGCATGAGGTTTACCTCGCCTGCCGCACGGGTTTCCACCAGTTTCAGGTGGTCCTCCAGGAGCACATGAAAGGTCCGATGTACCGAATCGGCGGTGACAAAGTGGGGGAGGTTATCGTTCAGATAGGGGACAAAAATGTGATGCTGAAACTCGCGGGTGACGACAAAGCCATTCTTCGACAGGAGGTCCTTGCCCGCGTCGGGTCCACTATAGTGTGCGATGCCCTGCACGACCGACAAATCCACGAAGAGCGGCGCCTCTCCGAGTATCGGTGACGCGATAAGAAGTATCGCCCCAAGCACAACACGCCCGACCCCACCCATCCAACGCTCCCTCATGGCACCACCCTTTCCTGTCCGCTTCGATTTCACGATGGGTTCAATATGCCTTCTATGGCCTCGATAGTCAAGGGGGTAGGCGGGGAACCAGGATCGAGTACTCACGATAATCAACGCGCCCCAACGTGGGATAGGCTTCCAGCCTGTCACAGAGCCCACTCGAATCGCGTAAGGGCCCGGCGTGTACTGCACGGATCACGGTGCCGTGACGAGTGCGTGGGCCGCTTGACGGTTAAAGCGAGCGATCTCTCAACCTCAAAGGTTAAGCCACCTTCGGCGAGCTCTGTTGGCTCACGCCCCCTTCGCAATCGCGTAGAGCTTGCCCCGGATAAATGCGTACACCACGCCATTCGCCGCGATGGGCCCGCATTCGCCGCCGCCGCGGCTGGTGAAGAGCACCTGCCTTACCTTCTCAGCCGCGAGGATCCAGAAGGAGTGTTTCGTGTTGACGTAGAGCTTGCCGTCGGCCACCAGCGGGTTACCCCAGATCTCGTGTGGCGTGTCGTGTTGCCAGTACAGCGCACCGTTCGCGGTGTCGAGGCAATAAACGATTCCCGCACGGTCGGCGGCGTAGACCAGGCCCGCATCGACGGCGACGCTGCTCAGCGACCGGCCGATGCTTTCAAAGCGCCAGATCAGGCCGCTTTCGCTGATGTTGCCCGTCTTCGTGGCGTTGACGCAGCTCAAGGTTCCCCGTGCGTGTCCATGGAGCGGGTCGCGGCCCGTGAGGACGTAGACCCGGCTCTCATAAAAGATCGGGCTGGCCAGAATTTCGTTCGGGCCGATGAAGCTGCCATCGCCCGCGTTGAAGGTGGACGTGTCTTCGCCATTTTTCAGTTTGTTTCGATAGACACGCATGTCGCCCTGGTAGTAGTAGATCGGTTTGCCGTTGGGATAGCTCCGGTAGTGGGGCGGGTTGGCGTCGAAATGCCACGCGGTCTTCAGCGCCTCGGGGCGTTCCGCAGCGCTGGTTTCGTCCAGCGCTTCAAAAGCGTAGCAGACGCCGTCATTGCCTCCGAGCAATATAAGCGGCTTCTCATTCACAACGGCTCGCGTGGCCGAGCCCCATTGGGCGTGAAAGAGACTTTCTCCGAGGGTCGTCTGCTCCCGCGCCCGGTATTGCCCCGTGCGCTTGTCGAGCGCGATGAAGCCCGGCGCCTGCTGATTCAGCGCATAGACCGGACTACCTTCGCCAATACCATTGGACGTGGCTGCGTAGACGAAGTCGCCTTCAACCAGCACGGAGCTGCTGGCCGTGTCGTGGGGCGCGACGCCCAGTTCTCCCGGGATGTCGTAGCGCCACAGGATGTCTGCGTCCCGCTCCGTTTCAAGCGCGATGGGTGGGCGGCCTTCTCCGGCCATGAAGGCGGCTTCGTCTTGAAAGGGGCCATCATTGCCGTTCCGCAACCCTGCCGTGTCCAGACAGAGCAAATCGTCGCCGTTTGTGACGACATACACCCGGTCCTCATCAACGGCGGGTGAGGAGCAAAGCCCCCAACGCTGATGAATCATGTGGGTGCGCTCAGGAAATCCCTCCGTGCGCTCGGGCGTCACCAGATGCCAGAGGGGTTTACCGGTCGCTTCGTCGAGGCAGGCCAGGACTCCCCCTTGCAGGCCATCGAAGCGCGGGTCGTCCCGCAGAGCGGTGAGGTTGGTGCCGATGTATACCCGGCCCTGCGACACCGTCGGTGCGCCGAAGGCCACATCGCCCAGTTCCGCGACCCACTTGATGTTGCGGCCTGTGTCCCGGTCAAAGTCGGCGGGGAGATTGGTCTCACGGGCCACATTGCGCCCGAGGGGGCCGGTCCACGCGGGCCAGTCCTCGGCGGATGCGGCCAGGGGCAACACGAGGCATGCGACGAGTTTGTACAGACGCATGGGCGGAATATCCTTTCGGAGGATCCTACGTCTGAATCGGCGAAAGGTTCATCGGCGCGGGCGTCGCGAATGAAAAAGCGGGAGCGCCGGGGAGGCGCTCCCGCTTCTCGAGCGAAAGTGGCTGGGATGCTACGGCAAGATTATAAACGCCACGTGAGTCAAGCCGCTGTTGTCGCCGTTCTTAAATGCAAGCGTGTGGCCGTAGATGTCCACGTTCGTGCCGCCGGCGCCGTAGGGATCTTCGAGGCAGGTCGGGCACTGCACCACGGTGAAACTTCCGCCGCTGCTGACCTGCAGGTACTCGCCCGAGCCGACGGTGTCGACGCCCGAGATGAACCGCAGGGTGCCGTCGTCGGTAATGGCGCCCATCTGGCCCCAGCCGAACACGCCGTTGTTGGTCGTGCTTCCGTCAATGAAGTTGCTGCCCGCGGCATCGCCCGCTTCCACGAAGTCGGCGATGTCGGGTGTCTCGGTGATGCCGCCGGTGGCGGAGCGGGAGTCGCCGCCGTTGTTGTCGTCGGCGTCGCGGTCGAGGAAATAGAGGAAGCTGCCGCCATTGAGCGCGACCTGACCGGCCGCCTCGTTGTCACAGGTGAAGGTTCCGTCGGTGAGGTTCAGCGCGCAGACATCGACACTGCTATCCAAGGAAGTGTCATGGAAAAGCACGAGGTCGCCGTCGACTTTTATCAAGGCATCGTCGATACCGCGTTCGAAGGGGTAAACTGTGGGTTCTGTTTCGGGCGTGTCCAGATTCCAAACTACGAGCGCGTCCGTACCGTTTACAAACGCGGTGCCCACGGCCACGCGCGCGTCGGCGTCGACCACGGCGTGCTCCAGTTGGCTGATCTCGTTGTCCCCGGTGGGACTGGCCAGGCCGGTCACCACGGGCGTCTCGCCGCTGACGTCAATGATTGCGGCGTGGTTCCCCGTCTCGTCAATATCGTTGCGCACGATGATGAGGTTTCCGTCGGCTTGCAGGGTTCCCTGGGCGTTTTGGCCCGAGGGAGAATTGACCAGCCGTATCGTGGTCTCGGGTATGGCGGTGACAGATTCTGTTTCCGTGTCAAAAATGGTGACGAGGAAATTGCTGACCAATGCGATCTTCTTCCCGGCGACGGCAAAATTGCCGGCCTGGAAATCATCGCCATCGGGGATGCCGAGTCCGGTCTCGTCGGTCGAAAACTCGGAAGGGATGATGTAATCCACGCCGCTGAAGCCGCCATAGCCATAGGCAATGATGTCGTCACCGGCCTTGATCATGCCCTGCTGGTGCATCTCGATTTTCGTGCTTACCGCGATAAATTCGCCCTCGCCTTCGCCTTCGCCTTCACCCTCGCCTTCCCCTTCACCGCCGGGCTCGGCGGCCACTTCCAGTTCCGCCAGCGAAAGGAACCCGTCGTCGTCCGTGTCTATGCTGTTGAACTGCGCTTCGGTTAGGTCGGTATTGGCGGCCTGCGCTTCCGCCAGGGACAGGCGCGCGTCACTGTCGGCATCGGCGGTTGCGAAGTCGTCCCGCAGTTCAGCGGCGATGGTGGCGAGCGTAGGCGGTTGACAGCCGCTAAATACTGTCGTTGCGAAGAGGAGCACGGCTGCGGCTCCTGCTTTTCTGACGAGCGTCATGATCTATTTCCTTCCTTCGTTTTGGAATGGCCCAATGCCTGTGCCGCCCCGGGATAGAGCGGGTGTGCACCTTACCCGAGTTCGCGGCAATAGTCAAGTAGCAATGGAGCAGAGGATTTGGCTGTTGCAAATTCGCGCGATCCGCGCTATTCTTTGGAGGAACGAATTGTCCTGGAGAGAGGCAAGCAATCATGGGCAGGCAGCACCAATCCATTTCGCCGGAGGAACTGGCGGATATCATCCGTCAGTGCGCCTCGTTGCACGAGGACTGGCGTCGTTTCTTCCAACTGGCGTCCGCGCCGACGCTGGACGACGGGGCGCAGCGTCAGTTGGCCTTCATCCAGCTCCAGAGCCGTTTTTCCTGCGATTACCCGATACTTTCCCGCTGGCGCGCGGGCAATCTGGGCCTGTCGGGGGCAATTTCGAAGCTGGTGGCCCGCGCGGGGACGCTGGAGGCCTTTGCGCGCGAGGCGCAGCAGGGGGATGGGCCTCTGGTGCGCGATTGGCGGGCGGTGGAGGAGTCCATTGTCCGGGTGCGGACCCTGCTTGACAAGGCACGGGAGCAGGCGAAGGCGGGCGCGCCCATCAAGTTGCCCACGGAAATCGCGGCGCCGATCGAGCGCGAGCCGTGGCCGGTCCGGGCGATGGCCCACAAGGCGGGGCTTGCCTGTGCCGCGGTGGTGATTGGGGGCGTTGTTTTCCTGATTGCCCGACCTTTTTTGCTCGAAACCTCCCTCTTCAAATGGGTGGACCGGTCCTATACCGCGTGGCAGATACGCAACGGGGTGCCCGGCATCGACTTCCCGTTGCCGGAAGCGGAAAAACGCTGATCTGCGTCGTCTTGCGCGGTTCCGGCCTGTCTTAGTATAATGACCATTCGTGGCGGCCTCGGCTCTCCAGGCGCGCCACTGCTCCCTCGCCACCCAAGCGGCTGCTCGTTCCGTGTGATCTTCACGGCCCGATCCCGCCGGGCGAGCATCGTTGAACTCAACGGGCTGTCTGTCCAAACCGCATGATTCCAGGAGAAGGTGCATACCATGGCATTTGACATCGACATGATTGAAAAGGTGTACGCCCGGGCGGCCGAGCGCGTCAATGCGGCGCGGAAGGTCGTGGGTCGTCCGCTGACCCTGTCGGAAAAGATCCTTTACTCCCACCTGTGGGACGGGACCCCGAGCACGGCCTTTGCGCGCGGCGTGGACTATGTCGATTTCGCTCCGGACCGCGTGGCCATGCAGGACGCAACGGCCCAGATGGCCCTGCTCCAGTTCATGCAGGCGGGCCGCAAGAAGGTTGCCGTTCCCTCCACGGCCCACTGCGATCACCTGATCCAGGCGAAGGCCGGTGCGGTGGCCGATCTGGCCGAATCCATCACCAACAACAAAGAGGTCTTCGATTTCCTGGCCTCGGTTTCCAATAAGTACGGCATCGGCTTCTGGAAGCCGGGCGCGGGCATCATCCACCAGGTGGTGCTGGAAAACTATGCTTTCCCCGGCGGCATGATGATCGGCACCGACTCGCACACCGTGAACGCGGGCGGCCTCGGCATGGTCGCCATCGGCGTCGGCGGTGCGGACGCGGTGGACGTGATGGCCGGCATGGCCTGGGAACTGAAATTTCCCAAGCTCATCGGCGTGAAGCTTACCGGCAAGATGAGCGGCTGGACCACCCCGAAGGACGTGATCCTGAAGGTGGCCGGTATCCTCACGGTGAAGGGCGGCACGGGCGCGATCGTCGAGTACTTCGGCGAAGGCGCTGAAAGCATGTCCTGCACGGGCAAGGGCACCATCTGCAACATGGGCGCGGAAATTGGCGCGACGACGTCGACCTTCGCCTTCGACGATTCCATGGTGCGTTACCTGGAAGCCACGGGCCGCGCCGATGTGGCGGCGCTGGCCAAGGCCCAGGCCGATCACCTTCGTCCGGACCCCGAGGTGTATGAAAACCCCGGCGCGTATTACGATCAGCTTATCGAGATCAACCTGAGCGAGCTGGAGCCCCACCTCAACGGGCCCTTCACGCCGGACCGCGCCACGCCCATCTCCCAGATGAAGCAGGTTTGCGCGGAAAATGGCTGGCCAAAGGTGGTGGAAGTGGGCCTCATCGGTTCCTGCACCAACTCCAGCTATGAAGACATGACCTCGGCCGCCTCCGTAGCGCGTCAAGCCAAAGAGAAGAACCTGAAGGCCAAGGCCGAATTCACCATCACGCCCGGCTCCGAGCTGGTGCGCGCCACGGTGGAGCGCGACGGCGTCCTGGCCGATTTCGAGACCATCGGCGGCCAGGTGCTGGCCAATGCCTGCGGCCCGTGCATCGGCCAGTGGGCCCGTTACCGCCACGGTGAAGAGCAGAAGGAGAACACCATCGTTCACTCCTTCAACCGCAATTTCGCCAAGCGCGCCGACGGCAACCCGAAGACCCACGCTTTCGTGACTTCGCCCGCGCTGGTGACGGCGCTGGCGCTCGCGGGCGACCTGACTTTCAACCCCATCACCGACACGCTCATCAACGAAGACGGCGTCGCGGTGAAGCTCGATGCCCCCACGGCGGTGGAGCTGCCCCCGAATGGCTTCGGCTGCGACGATCCGGGCTACCAGGCGCCGGCGGAAGACGGCAGCGGCGTGGAAGTGATCGTTGATCCCAAGTCCAATCGCCTCCAGTTGCTCGATGCGTTCCTGCCGAACGACGGCAATATCACCGGCGCGAAGCTGCTGATCAAGGCCAAGGGCAAGTGCACGACGGACCACATCTCCATGGCGGGCCCCTGGCTCCGCTTCCGCGGTCACCTGGATAATATCTCTGACAACTGCCTCATCGGCGCGGTGAATGCCTACAACGAAGAAACCAACAAGGTGAAGAGCCAGCTCACCGGCGAATACGGCGAAGTGCCAGCCGTTGCCCGTGGCTACAAAGCCGCCGGCGTCCCCACGATCGTGGTGGGCGACGACAACTACGGCGAAGGATCGAGCCGCGAGCACGCCGCCATGGAACCGCGCCACCTGGGCGTGCGCGCCGTGTTGGTGAAGAGCTTCGCCCGTATCCATGAGACCAACCTGAAGAAGCAGGGCATGCTGGCCCTGACCTTTGCCGACACGGCGGACTACGACAAGATTCGCGAGGATGACACCATCGACATCCTCGGGCTGGACAGCTTTGCCCCGAATACCCCGCTGACCCTGCGCCTGACCCACGGCGACGGCTCCACGGAAGAGTTCAAGGTAAATCACAGCTTCAACGAAGGCCAGATCGAGTGGTGGAAGGCCGGCAGCGCGCTGAACCTGATCAAGCTGCAGAACGCGAAATAAGCCAAGAGACATCACAAGCCCCGGCGCCTTTTGGGTGCCGGGGCTTTTTTGTCGGACTGATAGGAGTGAACATCGCCAAAGATGACTTGCCCTGCCGAATCCCCTATACTAGGGCCTTGCTCCGAGTCACCGAGGACCCTTACGACATGCGCCGTTATTCCATCGTGTTGTGTTGCCTGGCCATAGTGCTGTCCGGCTGCCAGTTCTATCTGCCCATTGCGGACTTCAGTCCTTCGGTGCGCGCGGGCGATCTGCCGCTGGAGGTTGCCTTCACCGACCTGAGCAAGGACGGCGGCCAGCCCATCACCAACTGGCGCTGGGACTTCGGCGACGGCACGACGAGCACGGCCATCAATCCCGTCCACACCTACACCGAGCGCGGCACCTACACCGTTTCGCTTATCGTGGAGACGCCGTGGGGTACGAGCGAGCGGGTGGTGGAAGATCTCATCGAGGTGCGGCAGGTCGTGCGCTTTCCCGATGCCCGGCTGGACGCGACCCTGCGCGCGGCCCTGGGCATACCCACGGCAAGCATCCGCGTGGCCGATCTGGAAACCCTCACGACGCTGGACGGAGCAGAGGCTGGCATCAGCAACCTTGCCGGCCTGGAATTCGCGGTAAACCTGGAAACGCTTCTGCTCGAATCGAATGATCTCACTGAGATCGCGGAGATCGGGTCCCTGCGGAAGTTGCGTACATTGAACCTCCGCGACAACGCCATCACCGATATCTCACCCCTGGCCGCATTGAGAGAGGTCGAATTGGTCGATCTCGGTATCAATCAGGTGACCGATATCACACCCCTCCGGGATCTGGAACATCTGACCGAGTTGAATCTGGAGCGTAACCCCGATCTCGCCGAGATACTGCCGCTGCGGTTCCGAACCGGCCTGCGCGAGTTGTCGCTGGCATTCACGGCACTTACCCAGATCGAAGGCGACCCCGAGGGCGATGATCTCGGTCCCCTGGGACTCCTCACGAATTTGGAGTTCCTCGATCTGGCGGCAAACGACCTGCGCGATCTCGGGGCCATTTCCGAGCTGGTGAATCTCGAAACCTTGATCCTGTTCGATTGCCAGGTAGAGGATATCAGCCCCCTGGCCGATCTGGTGAACCTGCGGGAACTCCAGTTGTCCGCCAATGGCATCGCGGATATCGGCGTGCTCACCGCCTTCGAATCGCTTCAACTACTGACCCTTCAAATGAACCAGGTCCAGGATCTTGCTCCACTGGTGGCCAACCCCGGGTTGGGCTTCAACGACGTGGTCCGACTTACGGGCAATCCGTTGAATGCCGACGCACTCTGCAGCGGAATCCCGACGCTGGAAGCCCGCGGTGTGATAGTGGAAGTGGATCAGACCTGTGTGGCGCAATAGACCGCCCGCGATAACGTGCGCGGGGTACGCGGGCGAAGCGCTCGCGTCAATTGCGGTCTTCCTGATGGGGGCCGTGCCCGCCTGGAGCGAAGCAGCGCCGCCGGCCTTTGAAAAGCACCTGATTGATGGGGACTTCGCCAACGGCTATCAGGTCAGCACGGCCGATCTGGACCGGGACGGCGATTTGGATGTAATTGCCCTTTCGACCCAGCCGTCCCAACTGGTGTGGTATCGAAACCCCGACTGGGCGCGCTTTTCTATCAGTACCGCAACGCAGCGGAACATCGACGCCGCGCCCCACGATATCGATGGTGACGGTGACGCCGATCTCGCGGTGGCGAGCGACTTCGACCTTGGGGATTCCCGCAATGGCGGCACGCTTCAATGGCTGGAGAATCCAGGTGATCCTGTGAGCAACCCCGAGTGGGTTGTTCATCCCATTGACGCGATTCCCACGTCGCACCGTGTTCGCTGGGCGGACATGGACGGCGATGGGAAAAAGGAACTGATCAACTTGCCGATTATCGGAGTCGGCGCCACCCCACCCGATTACGCCGTCGGGCTTCAGTTTCGCGCCTATCACCCACCCGTGGACCCGACGGCGCCCTGGACTTCGACCTTGTTAGACGATACGCTCTGCATGGCGCATGGCCTGCTGATCGCGCCCCGGGATGAGGGCGGAGGGACCGTCATTTTCACGGCCAGTTTTGATGGCGTCCATCGTTTTGAATGGAAAACGGGTGTTGTGGAGAAAACCCAACTCGGCGTGGGCCACGCTGGAACCCGTCCAGCCCAGGGAACAAGCGAGGTTGGACTGGGGCGCGTGAACAAGGGCGAGCTGCGATTTATCGCAACGATTGAACCATGGCATGGGAATGAGGTGGTGGTATACAGCGGGCGGGATGGCGATCCGCTACCCTGGCCCCGAACGGTCATCGATGAATCGCTGGTGGACGGCCACGCACTGGTCTGCCTCGATGTGGACCGAGATGGGACGGACGAGATCATTGCCGGAGGCCGAGGTGGCTCCCACGAAGTACTCCTGTTCCGTTGGAGCGGGACAGGTTGGCAACGCCAGGTCATTGATGCAGTGGGCGTGGCAATGGCGGGGCTAACTGTAGGAGACGTGAATGGCGACGGGAGTCCAGATCTCGTTGCAACCGGAACGGCGACGCACGATGTTGTCTGGTACGAGAGCAGGGGCGCGCAAGTAGATTCTTCGAGAAATTGAGACCACAGACCTGACGCCCACACTCCAATATTGTTAAAATTACTTTAGAAATCGCGGGATGTAAGATCCCTTACTTAGTCCCTGAATCAGCTTTTACGGCTTAGCCAATCCATAGTCCTCAATCTTCTTGCGTAACGTTACGCGTGTAATATCGAGGATTTCCGAGGCCCTCGAAATATTCCAGTCTGTGGACAACAGTACCCGATACACGTAGTCTCGCTCGACGTCGCGAAGGGGCTTGAGTTCGTCAGTCGAAATCCCCGCAGTCGTTCCGTTGCCCATAGCCGACAGAATGCCCTGCTCGCTGATGACCGGCCCTCGGGAAAGCAGTACGGCTCGCGTCAAGACGTTGTTCAGCTCGCGAATATTTCCCGGCCAGTCATAATTCTCGCAGCACTTGAGCGCCGCTTCGCTGATTCCGTCTATCTCCTTGTGCAGTTCCTGGCCGAGCCGCGCCAGCATGTTTTCGGCCAGACCCGCGATGTCCGATCGCCTGTCGCGCAGCGGCGGAACATGGATGGTCGACACCGCCAGCCGATAATACAGGTCGTCGCGAAACTTCTGCTCCATAACCATCGACTTTAGATCTCGATGGGTCGCGGCAATAACCCGTGCGCGGAACGGCATGGTCTTGGTGCTCCCGACGCGCTCAAAAACTCGCTCTTGTAATACGCGCAGAAGTTTTGCTTGAAGGTCGTAGGACATGTCTCCAATTTCATCGAAGAATATAGTCCCCGACCCGGCCACCTCCAACTTGCCTGGTTTGTCCCCATCAGCCCCCGTAAATGCGCCTTTCACATGCCCGAACAACTCGCTCTCCAGCAGCGTGGAAACAACGGCGGAACAGTTGACGGCCACAAAGGGTTCCTGCGGCGTACTGGTGTCATGAAGTGCGCGCGCCACCAGTTCCTTTCCGGTTCCCGTTTCGCCCTGCACCAGGACGGGCACACGACTCTCCGCGGTGAGTGCGATCTGTTTGAGCACTTCGATGATGCCTGGATGCGAACCCACGATTTCATGCGGGCCACCCGCAGTGCCCGCAAAGACGCGTTGAAACTTTCCTGGAGTGAGGTTCTCAAACTGGTGGGCCACTTTCTCGACTGTGACCATTACCGCGTCCAGATCCAGCGGCTTTCGGATATAGTCAAAGGCCCCGAGACGCACTGCTTCGATCGTAGATTTCGAATCCTGCATCCCCGTGATCATGACCGTGAACGTGTTGTGCCGGATATCTTTGAACTTGCGCAGAATATCGATGCCCGTCATATCGGGAAGGTTAAGATCGATGAAGGCCAAGTCATAACCGTTCTCGAGCAGCAGGTCCAGGCCTTGCGCCGCCGTATGTGTAACATCGACCGAATGCCCCACCCGCTCCAAGTGAATCTGGAGTGAGCGGCCAAGGGCCTTGTCATCGTCTATTACGATCATGCGCATGGCTTTTTCCTGTCCAACGGCGCCCGCCGGCAGCCTTCTGCGGGCATTGTAGCAAACCCCGTGTGTCCGGGCACGAGGCTATGTCAGCACGGCGAGGCGGTCGCGGAGGTACAAGGCATTTCGACGATGAACCTTGTGCCGCCTGAGGAGATGCTTTCCGCGTGAACGCGCCCGGCGTGTAACTCCACAATCTTGCGCACATTGGCGAGGCCCAGACCTGTACCATTGCCCTTGGTGGTGAAAAAGGGTTTGAAGAGTAGCTCCTGATGCTCCGGACGAACTCCGACACCCGTATCCCGCACTTCAATGACTATCTCAGAGGCCTGTAGTTCGGAGGCATGGGCGCATAACCGGACCCTGGCTCCGGCGGGAGACGCCTCTATCGCGTTCTTCAGCAGATTCGTGAGCACCCGAGAGAATTGATCCGGGTCGACGGAAATGGAGGTGGTCCCAAGTGCTTCGTCCAAACCGGACTCAATGGTCACCCCCCTCTCTTCTGCGCCACCGCGTACGTCGGCGAGCGCCGACTCAAAAAGGCGGGCAACAGCCACAGGCTCCAGATGCAGTTCAACTGGCCGCCCGTAGAGCAGCAATTCATTGAGCATACGTTCCAGCCGCTGGGCCTGCTCTGTTGCGATTTCCGCAAGTTCCTGATCGCCGGCATCCAAATCGGAAGACCGTTTGAGCGCTTGAAGATTCATCTTGATTGAGGAGAGGGGATTGCGCATTTCGTGGACGACACGCGAAGTGAGTTCTCCGACAATTGCCAGTTTCGCGGAGCGTACAATCACGGCTTCCTTGTCCCGAAGCTCATCCAGCATCTGATTGAATGCGCTGCGCACTTCGTCGGCTTCGCGCAAATGCATTGGTTCCAATCGTTCGTCGGAATGCCCGGCGGAAATTTTTCGCGCGACCGAGGCCAGATTGGCGAGGGGGCTCCCCAGCAATCTGGAGAGCCAGAGTGAAACCAGAACCACCGCGAGCAACGCAGCACTTACCATCCCGAGGGCTCGATAGAGCAGGACACGTACGGTGGCCATGGCCTCTTCCATATCGATATCGACGACCACCCGCCAATCATTTATCGGGAGGGGCATCGATGCGCCAATTGTCTTGAGCGCGTGGCGCGCTGAACGGGGGGCTACACCGCCAGAGTGATCGCCCATTCCTGTTTCATCCCTTCGTGGCGGCACGAGGGAAGGCTCCCCACTGTTGTCGTTGGTTCCAATGATAGGTCGAGATTCCGCGTTAACAATATAGACTGCCCCCGTACTCCATAGTCCGCTGCGATCCGTGAGCAGCGGCGTCAGGCTCGTGGTCAGATTGAGATTTGCGACGAGGTAGCCTAGTGTCTCACCGTTGCCATCGCGGATCCTCCTTCCGAAGTGTGTCCCCATGTCGCCTTCACGGTGCCGGTGGACCTGGCCGAAGTAGACTCCAGCGGCATCGCGCACGTGTTCTTGAAAATCGGGATCGACTAATCGGGCGTCGGAGTGTTTGCCATCCCGGGACGACGCGACCAGCCTCCATGTGGAATCAAAGATTTCCAATTGCTCATAGATTGCGCCGGCAGACTGGACGGTGCGAAGGGTGTCGCCCAGGATCTTGACTGCGGCATCATCGCGTTCTCCTAGAATTTTCTCAAGACAGTCGGTGACGAGGGGCATACTGGCAATCGCGTCGGTGTCCTGCGTTCGCTCTTCGAGCCACTGTGTAAACATGGTCTGATGGACCTCGGCAACCGAAATGGCATGCTGCTGCAGCAGGTCCATGACCACCATCCGCCCGCAGTGATAACCTTGATAGGCTGTACTCACGAGCGGCAACAGAGAGAGGAGGGTCAGCGCGAAAAACACGCGATTCCTAAGGCTTCTTCCCAACATGTTCTTGTTCTCGCTTCAGGTGGGCCATCCAGCACAAACAGCAGGGGTGGGGTGATGTTCAAGGTACGTTTTCCTCAAATGGGTAGCGTGGCGCGCTCACAAGCTGCCACGAACCGGAACAGTCCATTATAGAGCAGACCACGGGACTACACCACGCGGCGAACGGTCGCTTGGCATGACCGGTGTTTTCACTGAATCGTTCGCTCTCGGAAGTCAGATCCTGACCAGCGCCCCTGCTCAGGTTCTGATCAGTTGGGGGCAGTTGCACACGCGAAACGGCCCTTTTTCTTACGTTCAGACGCTCTGAAATTCTGGCACGAATGATGCGCTAACGAAGGCAAGGGCCGCAAGGCCGGGAGCAAGGTGAAGCCGGGTGCTCAGCTCGGACGGAAAGCTCCAAGGCTCGCGGAAACCCAGAGCAACCAATTGAAACCGGGTGAGACGCTTTAATTGCTTCGCACCCATACAGGCCCCCCGGGGCAACAGGGAGAATAGCCATGAAAAAGTCTCTGATACTCACCATCGCGAGTGCACTCACCATCGCAACACTCGGAAGCGCGGCTTACGCCGAAAACACCATCGACAAGGGCGACCTTGGAAAATATGTCCGCCAGGGCCGCTTTGTAAAGCCGGTTCTCACGTCGTCGCTCCGAACTGAAGCCGTCGCGGGTCAGACCCAGCGCAGTGCAGTTATCGACAAGGGCGACCTCGGCAGCTACGAGCGCACGGGACGTTTCCTGAAACCTGTACTGGAAGTCGGCCACCAAGGTTGGTCTGCGGATGCGGCCGTACCTGTCAGCAACGTCGCACACAAGCATGGTCTCGATGGAAAAGAGCACAGGAACATCGGGCACAAGCGCGCGAGCTAGGCACGCCAACCACCCGAGTACTACTTGAAATTGACCTGAATGCCATACCGAAATTGGGCGAAGAGCCGTCCGGCAGCGCGCCCGCCACGCCCCAACGGGGCAATAGGAGAATAACCATGAAAAAGTCTCTGATACTCACCTTTGCGGGCGCCCTCGCCCTCGCCACCCTGGGAACCACGGCCTTCGCAGAGACCACCATCGACAAAGGTGACCTCGGAACCTATGTCCGCCAGGGACGCTTCGTGAAGCCGATTCTCACCACTTCAACCCGGACTGAAGCAATTGCCACCCCGGACGAAAGTAAGGCGCTCATCAACAAAGGCGACCTCGGCACCTACGAGCGCAAGGGACGATTCTTGAAACCCGTACTCAATGTAGGTCTTCAAGGGTGGTCGGCTGATACGCCAGAGGCCACCAGCACGGTAATGCACGAGCACGGTCTCAACGGAAAAGAGCACAAGAATTCAAGTAAGTAATATGCTCCTTCCGCCCGACAACGCCCGCGAATCCGTAACGGATTCCGGGTGTTGTCCGTTTGGGTCGATTTTCAGACTAAGCTCCGCTATAACGTAGAATAAGACTCGGCGGACGGCTTACGCAAGGGGCACCGCAACGCACGATGTCGTGTGGTACGAGAGCAGGGGCGCAGAGTTGGCAGGTCCTGCCCTTCCGATGTCCCGCAGCCTTGACGGGAGTGGGCATATCGTTGTTTAATGGTGTAAACAAGTGTATAGGCTTGCCGTTGATAAGCCCCTGGATTCGTTGTTAGAATCCGGCCAGGTTGGTTACTGCCAGCCCGAATTCCATCTTGCCAATGACCTTATTGCTGCGTCTGCACAATAACCAAGGAGAAAATACCATGGCTTTTGTCGTCACCGAACCCTGCATCAAGTGCAAGTACACGGATTGTGTGGACGTATGCCCCGTGGCCTGCTTTCACGAAGGCGAGAACATGCTGGTGATTGATCCCGAAGAATGCATCGATTGCGGCGTGTGTGTGGATGAGTGCCCGGTAACGGCGATCTTCTCCGAAGATGAAGTGCCCGAGAAGTGGAGCAGCTTCGTCGAATTGAACAAGAAGTATGCCGCGGAGTGGCCCCTTATCGAAGAGGGCAAAGAGCCTCTGGACACGGCCGACGAATACAAGGATAAGGAAGGCAAGACTGGCGAGTTCAGTTCCGCGCCCGGAGCCTGATTCGCTTAGAACGCAAATTCAAGGGAAGCGCCCCCGGGCGCTTCCCTTTTTTGGGTGGCGCGCCCGCCTGGATTCAAGCTCTAAGTGCAACATGCTGTTCTTTTCGTTGGGAATAGAAGACTTCATTTGGCGTTCGGTAGCC
>JAEUWI010000070.1 GCA_016791475.1 Candidatus Hydrogenedentota bacterium | reverse complement strand
GACTTTACATTCAATCCACCGCGGCCCCTTTCAGGGGCCTTCCTCATACCACCGGTTCTACCGGTGGTTACTGATTGCAGTCAATAGACTGGCGTGTCTATTTTTTATTTGACATAACTTAGACAAAGTATTAAAATCTCGCTGTATCATCGCCTTCTCATCGGAGACCAGCATGCCCCATTCATCCGTCCTTTACTGGATCCGCAACGACCTGCGACTGGCCGATAACCCCGCGTTGACGGCGGCCATCGCCTCGGGGCAACCCGTCATTCCGGTCTTCATCTGGTCCCCCGAGGAGGAGGGGAACTGGCCTCCCGGTGCGGCGACGCGGGCCTGGCTGGAGCGCTCACTGGCGGCGCTCGCGGCAGCCTATGAGACCTGCGGGTCCAGGTTGATCCTGCGGCAGGGTTCCACGTGCGACATACTGCTTTCCCTGTGCGATGAATGCGGTGCCGATACCGTCGTTGCGAGTCGGCGCTATGAACCCTCGGCCCTTCGGCAGGAAGCCGACGTGCGCGACGCCCTCCGCGAGTCGGGGAGATCAATCAAGGTATTCAACGGGAGCCTGTTGAACGCCCCGAACGATGTGGCGACGCAAATGGGCGAGCCCTACAAGGTATTCACGCCCTACTACAATGCCTGCTTGAAGCGCGAACCCCTCGCAGTGCCCTATCCCGCGCCCGAGCGTATCCCCGCGCCCGTAAAGTGGCCCGCAACCGAAACGCTTGAATCGTTGACGCTAACCCCCGAGCACCCCTGGGTGGGCAAGATGCTGCGCCATTGGCAGATCGGCGAGGCGGGGGCCCAGGCGCGTCTTGCGGCCTGGGTGGACGAGCCAGTGACGGGCTATCCCGTGAACCGTGATCTGCCCGGAATCTCGGGTACCTCCACCCTGTCGCCTTATCTCCACTTCGGCGAGATCTCGCCGCGCCAGATAGCCCATGCGGTGCGCCAGTACCCCGTCCACCGCGACGAGTCGGTAAATGCGAACGAGTCCTACATTCGCCAGCTCTACTGGCGGGAATTTGCCCACCACCTGCTCTATCATTTTCCCCACACACCGGAGGAGCCGTTGAAGGAACTCTTTGGCCGATTCCCCTGGGTAAAGAATGACGCGTACCTCAAGCGCTGGCAGCGCGGCCAGACCGGCTATCCCTTTGTGGATGCGGGCATGCGCGAGTTGTGGGAGACGGGCTGGATGCACAACCGCGTCCGCATGGTGGTGGCTTCTTTTCTCATCAAAGACCTGCGCATTCACTGGCGCGAAGGGGCGGACTGGTTCTGGGACACGCTCTTCGACGCCGACCTTCCGAACAACTCGCTGGGCTGGCAATGGGTGGCCGGATGCGGGGCCGATGCCGCGCCTTATTTTCGGGTCTTCAATCCCGTGACCCAGGGAATGAAGTTCGACGGTGCCGGGGAATATGTGCGGAAGTGGGTGCCCGAACTGGCGGCACTACCCGACAAGTACATTCACTGCCCCTGGGAACTCGGGCCGATAGAACTCGCTTCCCATGGCGTGACGCTTGGAAATAACTACCCGCACCCCATGGTAAACCACGATGAAGCACGGAAGACCGCTCTGGCTATCTATGACGAACTCAAGAGTCTCGGCGAATAGAATCAGCGGCCAGGCGTTCTCACTGGAGAATCGTTCAGCCGGCAGCTTCGGCGTCCCGAACCACGGTTAAGAGATCGAGGTCTTTCCTATAAAGCTCCGTACTCACATCCAGCAGTCCCAGCAAAGTGTGGGGCAGGTTCGCATGGGAGAGGGGCGTGTCGATCGTGGCCCCGGCCGCAGGTGCCGCCAGGCCATGGCTCGTTGCAAAGCTGTCTGAAAGCCAGGCCAACATGGGAACGTGGGTCTGGGCCTCCGGCGCCAGGAAGGGTGGCAGGCCGTGGAGATAAATCCCTTCTTCCCCCAGAGACTCGCCGTGATCGGATGCGTAGAGCAGAAATGTATCACAGTCCCCCGCCTGCCCTTTGAGATAATCAATCAATCCTTCCAGCACGAAGTCCGTATACAGGATGGTGTTGTCATAGGCGTTGATTACTTGGTCCTCCTCACACTCCTGCGGAGAGTTACCCTGGCAATCCGGTGTGAACTGGGCGAATGATGGGGGGTAGCGTTTGTGGTAGGTTGGCCCGTGACTGCCCATGGTATGCATCACAATCAGCACGTCGCCCGGTGTATTGTCGAGGCACCCATCGAGATAGGTAACCAGCGCCTCGTCGAAGTACCCGCCGTCGCTGTACAGCGGCGCGGCGGGATCGGGATTCTTACGCAGGTCAATCGTTTTGATTCGATTGGCCACGCCCTTTGAGCTGGAGTTATTTTCGATCCAGACGACGTTTACCCCCGCTTGCTCAAGCACGTCCAACACGTTGCTCTGGGCCCCCGCCTTCTCCGGCGTAAACTGCTTGGGGGCAAGAAAAGAAAACATGGCGGGCACCGAGTAGGCGGTGGAGGTTCCCGCCGAAGTCACGTGGGTGAAATTCACCAGCCTTTCGGATTCCAGAAGCGGATTGGTCCTTCGTCCGTAACCGTTGAGCGAGAGATGGTCCGCGCGGGCCGTTTCGCCCACCACCATGATGCCGATCACCCGCCGCTCCCCTGTCTTGTGCCGCGCAGCATCCTGCCCAAGTTCCTTGAATTCGATCTTTTTCCCCTTGGAAAAGTCCCGGGCGTACTTCTCCAGGGCGAAGATAGGATAGGTGGGGATCGTGTAGACGCGTATCTCGCGGTTCTCGCGGACGAAGAAGCTGGTGAACTTATAGTTGCTCCATACGGTCACGCCGACCACGGCAAGGAGCGCGACCCCGCAGGCCAGTCGCCAGCCCAGCTCACGAAGGGGCCTGTCGTATGCGGGCTGAACCCACATCACCAGCAGGGAGGGGAGGAGTCCGAAGAGGGTCAGATGGAGGGCGAGAGCGGGTGATATCAGTTCGAAGGCTTCCTGCCGATTGTTGTCGCGGATAGTTTCCGCCATGTTGCGGATCATGTCCACATCAAAAACGATGCCGAGTTGCTGGCTGAAATAGCCCAGCGTGGCCGAGAGCCAGATGAAGCCAATCAACAAGGGCTTCAGCGTCCAGGGGTGTCCCGCGATGAAGAAGACAAGACACCACACGGTGATGAGCAACAGATAGATGCTCGCAACCAATGCACCACCCTGCAGCGAGGCCATCTGCAGGCGCTCGTTAAGGGCTTTGAAGAGGGCGCCATTATTGGCGACAACGATAAACACTGCACACAGGACACTGAGGTGTCTGGCGGCGATTCCAGGGCGTGAAGGAATAGGGAAAGCGAGGGCCCGTATCGTTTTCATGCTTCGGCGCCAGCGGGCAGGGTCTGGACTTCTGCGGTGCGTTGCAGGTTCCTGAATAGCCACAGGACGACCAGGGCAGTGCTCCAGCAGACGGCGAGGGCGAAGAGGTCGTGGCTGAAGAAGTGCTTGCCCCGAATCTGCTGCGCCAGGCCGAAGGTGAAACCCAGGACAAGACAGGCGGCCAGCGAAGGAAAGCGCCAGCGGGAGCCGCGCACGGTGAAGAGGAAGTAGAAGCTGATCAGGGCAAAAGCACCGCTCGCGTGACCAGCAGGAAACGCATGACCGATCGGAAGCCCGGGCGCCACGTGATCGAACAGGCGGATATGGGGCATGGCGCCGCCAAATTCCGTCAGGTCGGAGGGGATGTAGATGTGCGTCGTGTTTTTCATGAGGGCCACCGTCAAAATCCCGCTCAGCGAAGCGCAAAGCAGATAGGCCAGATCCGTGCGATACTTTGCGAGCGGCGCGTGGAAACGCGAAGCGATAAGCCCGATCAGCAGTGCGGAGAGGATAACCGTAATCAGGTCGCGTCCACCCTTATGGATGAATCCCGCCACCCACCAGTTCGCCTCATAGGGCCAGGTTGCGCTAGCCGAGTCAAAGAAGGGGTGAATCAGCCATTCGTCCAGACCAGTGTACTGGAGGATTGTTCCTGCGACTGCAAGCACTGCGGGCACGGCAAGGTGTGTTCCCACGGAGAAGTTCGAAGAAGGCACTTCGCATGTCACGGTTGTTTGCTCTCCATCGCTCGCGCGAGTTGTGGTTGCGCGCCTACGGTCGCCGCCCCGGCTTCGTTCGCCAGCAGCAGAACACTTCGGCTGCCCACATTGGTCGCGTCGAGCACGGTCAACGATCGGATGTCGGGCTTCAGGGCGAGGATCCAGCGCCAATCCTCTTCCAGAACCATGATGAACGCGGGGCGCGGACTGGCCATGCCTTCGCAGAGGCGGTCCAGGTGAACGCCGATGGCCTTTTCATAACTTGGAAGATAGTGCTTCTGCTCCTCGTCGGAATCGAGTGCCCCTTCGACGGCCTCTTGAAGTTTCTTAACTTCCTCATCCGTGACTTGCTTCAAGGAGGCAACGGGCACTTCCTTCACGGCCTTTTGAATGGCGCGCTTGAGCTTCGACTGGGTCCGCGCCTGTTCATAATCGGGCAGGTCTTTCATTTCAGCGATATCGAGCAAATCGCAGAGGATAGGTTCGTGGAAATGGCGCGCGTAATAGACGTATTCCTCCTTGGAAAAGCCCAGGGAGTACAGGTTGAATTCGATCTCGCTATCGGCCAGGGAACGCAGCGGCGCACAGAAGCTCCGGGCCGACTTGTAGGGGTCTACCGCCGGAAAGAGGAAGATGGAGCAGAGCAGGGCAACCACGCTGAAATGAACCGCCATGTCCCGCACGAGGCTTCTTCCGTCCGTCCGCACGGCCGTGTAAAGTGCCTGCATACCGCAGGCGCCAGCGGCCACGCTGAGGGAAAGCAGGGACAAATGCCAGCTTTCGGCATACTTGGTGAAGGGCAGGGCCAGAGGAGCCAGGGCGATGATCAGTAGGGCCACGCCCCAGACGGCCGAGGTACGGCGACGCCACAACACCCGGTCGCCCTCGACCAGATCCAGTACGCTGCGTGCGATCAAAATCGCCATGGGCGGATAGAGGGGCAGCAGATAAACACTGCGCTTGCCGATGCAAATGGAGAAGAAGATGAATGCCGGTACGATCCAGCAGAGCAGGAATCGCATCTGCTCGGATTCCTTTCGACGCGTCCAGACCCAGTAGAGCGTCCAGGGCAGGAAGATGGACCACGGCACGAGGTCGAGCGGGAGGTGGGTGCCATAGAACCAGGGCCACTGGGCGTGGCTGATGCCCAGAAAGAAGCGGCCAATGGTCTGCCGGAAGAGGTTGGATGCAATGCCGTCGCTGGCGGCCACACCGCTTTCCACGGTGATGGCCATGCGCGCCGGAATCATCCACGCCGCCGTAATGAGCAGGGCCACGACGGTGCCCGCCACGAGATGCAACCCCTTGCGCTGCTCTTTTCGCCCCCAGAAAAACGCGATGGCCAGAAAGATGGGAAAGACGATTCCGGGCGGTCCTTTCGTAAGCAGGGAGGCGGCCATCGACAGGTACAGGCCGATCAGCCAGCGTTGCTGCCGCGTGTGGTGCCACTGCCAGAAACACAGGATCGCCGCTGTTACAAAGGCTGTGAGCAGCATGTCGATCTGACCGAATCGGGCCTGCCACCAGATGCGCTGGTTGGTGATGAGGATCAGGGCCGACCAGAAGGCGATCCGGGAGTCGAAGAGGCGTCCGGCAAGGAGGTAGGTCAGGATGACGGTGGCGATGCCGCCAAGGGCCAGGGGCAGTCGGGCGGTAAACTCCGTTACATCACCGACAGGCAGGGAGAAAGCCGCGGCCATCCAGAAAAGCAAGGGAGGCTTTTCCGTGTAGGGCTGGCCGTTCATACGGGGCACGAGGTAATCGCCGGACTGGAGCATCTCGCGGGCGACTTGGGCAAAGCGGGGCTCATCCGGGGGCCAGAGGTCGTAGCCGCCCAGGTTAATGACAAACAGCAAAATCGAAAGTCCTACGAGGACGGGCAGGTGGTATCGGGGATTCATGAGTCGGCGATCGTTTCCAGTGCGTTCACGTTAAGCAGGGAGAGATTTCGAAAATAAACAAACAGGACGGCGGATGAGCCGGCTGCAAAGACCCATTCGCCCCGCTGGACGAAACAGGCGGCTTGAAGCACCGTGGCCACCACACTCAGTTGCCAGAAGATTCGCGGCACGGTGCATTCCCCCTTCCGTTCCGTGGCAATCCACTGGATGAGAAAGCGCCCCGCGAAGAGCACCTGGCCCGCGAGCCCCAGGCCGAGCCAGAACCACGCCTGACGGGCAGCATCGGGGGTCGCGGCCCGGTTCATGTGCAGCTCCCCCGCCCAGATGGAAATGAGGAAGGCAACCGAAACGATGACGGTGCACCCGACGAAGCCGTGGAGCAGAAGATTGACGCCCGGGCCCACGGTGAAGCGCCTTCGCCAGAGGTGGAGCAAATTGCGGGCGTAGACGACGATATTGAAGCACTGGCCCAGGGCGCCGAGCGGGGAGCGGGTCGCGATGGCGTAGACCAGCAGCGCCATCGAGCCCGCGGTGCTCAGGTGCCAGAAGACTTCAGGAAGGGTGCTCTGGCCCTCACGCTCCGATACGATCCACTGAATGTAGAAGCGGCTGTAGAAGATGATGGCGCCCGCGATGCCCAGCGCGTGCCACGCGCCCGCAAGTTGCAGGGGAGTATCCTGGACGGTCATGATAGAAACAGCTCCGCGGCGATGGCGGGCAGATGCCGTACTGAGGGCATCGCAGCGCGGGAAAATTCACTGTGACGAAAGCTTGTCAAGAAACTACCTTTTCGTTTGAGGTGTCGATAGCGGACGTGGCGCAGTATAGGGGTGCCCTTATTACCGGTCCCTTGCGGGAACATTACCAATTGGCAAGGTTTCTTCCTGCGGACCTTTGGTAGAATGGCCCATCCAGAGCCAACTGAAGCGTGCAATTCGGGCTGCCGGGCGCGCGCAGGGAAGACTATGCACGTACTCGTGGTCGAAGACGACCGAAAGATTTCCGATTTCATTGTCCAGGGGCTTCGGCAGGAGGGGTGTGTCGTGGATTCTGCCGACAATGGAATCGATGGTTTTCAAATGGCCATGGCCGACGGATACGACGCCGCCGTGGTGGACGTGATGCTGCCCAGAATGAACGGGCTTGATCTCATTCAGGATTTGCGCCGCGAAGGCAATCTGATGCCGGTGCTGATCCTCAGCGCGAGAAATTCCGTGGACGACCGAATCAAGGGGCTGCAGGCCGGCGGCGACGACTATCTGGTCAAGCCATTTTCCTTTGCCGAATTGATCGCCCGCCTGCAGGCCCTTGTGCGCCGGGCCACCGCCACGGCGGAGCCGACTACGTTGACGGTGGCTGATCTTACCCTTGATCTGATTCGCCGCACGGCCACACGTTCCGGACAGCTTATCGACCTCCAGCCGAGGGAATTTGCGTTGCTGGAATACCTCGTCCGAAATCGCGGGAAAATTGTCTCGAAAACCATGATCATGGATCAGGTCTGGGGCTATGATTTCGACCCGAGCACCAACGTGGTCGAGTCCCGCATGAGTCGGTTGCGGGACAAGCTGGACCGTGATTTCGACACGCCGATGATTCGAACGATTCGGGGGGCGGGCTATGTTATCCGGACAGAATCGTAGATTCCTCCATTCGCTGGCGTTGCGGCTCAGCCTGAACTATGCGGCCTGCTGTTGCTTGTCCATGGTTGCCGTGCTCGCCGTGTGCTACCTTTTTCTGGAAGGCTCCCTGCGCAAGCGCATGGATTCCGATCTGGCCGAGGAGGTGGTGGAGTATGCGGCTTTGCTGCAATCGCAAAACCTGCAAGTGCTCGAAGATGTGCTGGAGCGCGAAGCATTTTCGGAAGGGACCGATCAGGTCTTCTTTCGGATACTTGATCGCGCCGGAAATATTCTGATTACGACGGACACCTCCTCGTGGCACGATTTGATGAATGGCGGCACCCATCTTCAGGCGGCGCTCACGGGTAAACCGGTGTTTGTGGATTACTATGACCGGGAACGGGACTTTCATGCCCGACTGCTGTACGGCGTGATCGCGGACAACATGATCCTCGAGCAGGGAGAGTCTCAGGAGGGCAACCGGGCGCTGCTGAGCCAGTTTCGACGGGTATTCATGATTGCCACACTGGCGTTCGTGTGCTGCTCGCTTCTGGCCGGGGCCTACATGGCCCGGAGCTCACTGGCGGGCGTGCAACGCCTGACCCAGGCCGCGGTGAAGATAACAGAAGGCCGGTGGGACCACCGTGTGCCCGTGAGCCGGAATCACGACGAGATAGACGAGCTGGCCAATGCCTTCAACACCATGGTCGACCGCATCCAGGTGCTTTTTCGCGAGCTTCGCGAGGTAACCGATGACATTGCCCACGATCTCCGTACGCCCCTGATGCGAATCCGGGGGGAGGCGGAGATGGCACTGGCGGAGTCGGAAGCGGACGCCATGGGCCATGAGCGCTGCGGCAGTGTGCTGGAAGAGTGCGACCGGATGCTGAGCCTCATCAACACGATGCTTGAGATCTCCCAGACGGAAGCCGGGGCAAAATCCATGGAGCGGACGGAGGTCGATCTTGCCGCAGCGGTTGAGGACGTGTGTGAACTCTTCCGCCCCGCAGCGGAGGACAAGGGGCTGAATCTGCAGTTCACGGCCTCCCCGGCACCATCCGTTCTGGGCGACTCGCAGCGGCTGAAGCGGGCTATGGCGCACCTTATCGACAATGCGATCAAGTACACCGATAGCGGCGGTCAGGTCCGCGTGCAGTGCGAGTCGCAGCAGGGCGAAGTGGTGGTGATGGTGAGCGATACGGGTATCGGAATCCCTGGCGATGCCGCAACGGAGGTGTTCGGCCGATTCTACCGCGTAGATACCAGCCGCTCGGAGCCGGGCAATGGGCTTGGGCTGAGTCTGGCCCAGGCCATCGTGCGGGCCCATGGCGGCCAGATCGGGCTCGAGAGCGAGGTGGGGCGCGGGAGCGTCTTTACCGTTCGGATTCCCGCGGTGCGGTCCCATCGGTAGATCCGCCGCACCGGCGGGTTACATTCAAGTTACACACTTCGACGGGTGAATGTGGCAGGCTGAAGGAGGTGGATATCTGCGAAGAAGAGGCCAGCATGGGACCAAAGATACTGGTGATAGAGGACGACGCCGCGATTCGCCGTGGTATCGTGGACGCCCTTGAGTTTGAGGGCTACGCCACCCTGCAGGCAGGCGATGCCGGCAACGGCCAGGCGATTGCGCTGGATGCGGCCTACGACTTGCTGCTGCTCGACCTTATTCTACCGGACGGTCATGGCTTTGATATCCTCCGCGCTGTGCGCGCGTCGCGCCCCACCCTTCCGGTCATCGTGCTGACGGCACTGGGACAGGAACGTGATCGCGTGCAGGGACTGAAGCTTGGTGCGGATGACTATGTGGTCAAGCCTTTCAGCCTGAAAGAACTGCTGGCCCGGGTTGAGGCGGTGCTGCGGCGCTCACCGGCGCGCCCCGGCGATGTGCACGAGTTGTCTCTTCGCGATGTGGTGGTGGACTTTGAGCGTCGCGAAGTGCGTCTTCCCGGCGGCGGGCGGGCGGAGTTGTCCGAGCGGGAGCTGACCCTGCTGCGCTATTTTGCCCAGCATCCGGGCCGGGCCATCTCGCGGGATGAGTTGCTTGCGAACGTCTGGCGCATTGACCCGCGATCGATCGTGGAGACGCGCACGATCGACATGCACGTGAAGCGCCTGCGCGAAAAGCTCGGGGACAGCGCCGCCGACCCCGCCATCCTGTTGACCGTGCGCGGCAAGGGCTACATGCTGGCCCGAAATGGGGAAAACGCGTGAAAGGGCCGACGCTGTACGGTACCCTCTTTGGGGCCTGCCTCGTACTCGGCGGTATCGCCACGATCTGGCTCGGGACGACAGTGCTCCGCCTCGATCGGGAACAGCGCGCCTACCAGGAGGCCGCCGCACTGGAGGAGAATGCCCGCCTGGCCCTGTGGCGCATGGACTCGGCCCTGGGGCCCTTCATTGCCGCGGAGAGCATGCGTCCGTCGGAGCAGTACTCGGCCTTCTATCGGGCCGCGCAGGTCATCGACCCCGTCAGCAATGACTTGACCAAGCAACAGATAGAATTGCCATCGCCGCTGATGACATTCAATTCGCCTTTCATCGACCTCCACTTCGAGGCGGCTGAGGACGGGACGATCACCTCGCCCCAGGTGCCCGACAGGGAGCGCCAGCAGCTCGCGACCACAAACTTTCTCAGCCCTCCGGCGCTGACGCAGGCCAGCGAGACTCTGGACAAACTCCGCGCGCGGATACAGTGGCCCGTACTCTTGTCGCAGGTTCAGCGGAAGGGCGCGGAATCGACGATGCCTTCCCCCGCTTCGCCGACCGTCTCGGAGCCGCTGGATATGCTTGCGCAGAGCAACGCGTCCGAGTTGCAGGCGCGCACCTCGCAGGCGCTGGTGCAGAGCAACGCCGCGCCGACAAAAGTCTTTCGAAACTCGATGGCGCCTGAAAGTGAATCGGATGACGGCAGCCGTCAGGAAGGGCCCATGATCCCGTTGTGGCATGGAGAGGATCTGCTCCTCGTGCGCACAGTGCGGACGGAGGACGGGGTAATGATTCAGGGTTGCCTGCTCAATTGGCCGGCGCTGCAGCAGTGGCTTCTGGGGCTGACGGCCGATCTGCTCCCGGGCGCCTCCCTCGTCGCGGAGGGGGCGTCCACGCCAGTGACCGGGGAGAGCCCCGGCCGACAGCTTGCCGCGCTTCCGGTGCTGCTGGTCCCTGGACCCTTGCCAGCGGGCAGGGCAACCTATACCTCGTCCCTGCAGATTTACCTGCTGCTTGCGGTCGGCGGCATCGTGCTGGCCACCATCGCGGTGTCCGCCTTGCTCTGGGGGGCGCTCTCGCTCAGCGAGCGGCGCGGTCGCTTCGTATCCGCCGTGACCCATGAACTGCGCACGCCGCTGACCACCTTCCGGCTCTATACCGAGATGCTGGCAACCGGCAGGGTACGGGACGAGGCAAAGCGCCAGGCCTATGTGGAAACGCTCCATGCGGAGGCGGGGCGTCTGTCCCATCTGGTGGATAATGTGCTCGCCTATGCGCGCCTCGACCGGGGCCGCGTCGATGATCGACTGGTCGAGACGGACGTTTCAGAAATGCTGCTGGAGCTCCTGCCCCGGCTCCAGCAACGGGCGGAACAGGGCGGTATGACCCTGACGCTGGAAGGGGCGGACACGGTGGCGCAGGTACGGGCGGATCCGGCATCGGTCGAGCAGATACTATTCAATCTGGTTGACAACGCCTGCAAGTACGCGGTTTCGGCGACTGACCGGCGGATCCATATTGAGCTTTTTGCGGAGGCGCGCGTGGCCGGAATTCGCGTTCGCGACCATGGCCCGGGCATTCCCGATCGCCACGCCCGGCGCGTCTTCCGGCCCTTCACCAAGTCGGTGCACGAGGCGGCCCGCACGGCGCCGGGCGTGGGCCTCGGGCTCGGGCTGAGCCGGCGCCTGGCCCGCGCACAAAGGGGAACGCTATTGTTGGAGAGGGGCACCGGAGGCGGGGCAAGTTTTGTGCTGCGGCTGCCGATGGCGAGGGGTTAGCGGCAGACGGGCAGGAATGTATTTCCCAGAGAATCGCACTGTTCTGCACAGATGAAGAGGAGCATTCAGTTACCGCAGTGTCCAACCGCTCTACGCCCGGCGTACGGATTTTCTATCTGCGTGAAAGGGCGGGAAATAGAGTCACTCCTGTCACGTTCGAAGCTCAGTCGGAGGGAAGTGGACCATCCAGTGTGGCGATTTCACGGAGGGCTGCGATGAAATCGTCAGTGATAGGAAAAGGCTCGCAAAACTCGCGGCGGACTGCGGTACCATTAGACAGTACAACCACGCTGTTCTTGTGGTAGTGATCTGGCCACTCGATGAATACCGGCACAGGTGCAATATCTGTGTCGCTTTCGGTATCCCAAGCTATAAAGCGAGTTCGCGGCAATACCCGTTCAAAGCCGTTGATATTAACCCTGAGATCTTTGTCGCGGTCTTTCATGTCCAAGGCTTTGTAGGCTTCAATAAATGCCATCGCCTCCGCTTCATTTCGAATTTCCCATGGGATATAAACAAAACTGTCGTCATTGAAACCTTCTCGACCAAGGTCCCGATTCTTGTCATTTCCCTGTCGGCGAACATCGCCCCATTCACATTGCAGCCAGCAGGAACTCGGCAGGCAGTCGGGATAGAAGCCTTCGGAATCCATCATGAGGTTACCGCGAGTGGCGCTGATTGGGGGGAGGAGCCCGCTGTGTTGTTCTGCGTAGACATCAAAGGCGTTGTGGACCATCCTGATGTCGTTCATACAACTGGCGATACGGGCCTGCTGACGCATTTCATAGAAACCGCGGGCTGCCAGCAAGAAGAATATCGCAGAGATTGTTATGGCTATGACGATGACTTTTTTACTTTGCTCGGACATGGTCGGGTCTTGCCTTGCGTTCCTCTCGATCAATCCTCCATCTACGCCAACACATCCCCAATTACATGCCCGTGGACATCGGTCAGTTTTCTTTCCGCGCCATTGTGATAGAAGCTGAGCTGTTCGTGGCCGAGGCCGAGCAGGTGGAGGATGGTGGCGTGAAAGTCGTAAATAGTCGCTACGTTTTCTACCGCCTTGTAACCGAACTCGTCTGTTGCGCCGTAGCTGAAGCCTTGCTTTACGCCCGCTCCGGTCATCCAGACGGTAAAGCCGCTGGGGTTGTGGTCGCGGCCGCTGGCGCCTTTCTGGAAGGTGGGCATGCGGCCGAATTCCGTGGTCCACACGACCAGGGTGTCGTCCAGGAGGCCGCGGGCCTTCATGTCTTTGATCAGGCCCGCCGCCGGGCCGTCGAGGATCGGTGCGTGGATGTCGTACTGAGATTTCAGCGTCTTGTGGCCGTCCCAGTTGCCCACGCCCTCGCCCATGGCGTAGGCGCCGTTGAAGAGCTGGACGAAGCGCACGCCGCGCTCGATGAGGCGGCGCGCGAGGAGGCAGTTCTTGCCGAAGCCCGCCTTGAGCGGATTGGTGTCGTCGATGCAATAGAGCTTGCGCGTCTCGGGGCTTTCGTTGCCGAAGTCGCTCATGGAGGCCGCGCGGAGTTGCATCTTTGCCGCAAGTTCGTAGGACGAAATGCGCGCGCTCAGCTCGGTGTCGCCGGGGAAGCGCTCCAGGTGTTTGTCGTTGAGGAATTTCAGAAAATCGCGCGTGGCGGCCTCGTCGCCGCTCTTGATATTGGCGGGCGTGGCGAGGTTGGGGATGGGCTTCTGCGCGTTAAACGGCACGCCCTGAAACACGGCGGGGAGGAAGCCCGAGGCCCAGTTGTTCGGTCCGGTCTGGGGCACGCCGCGCGGATCGGGAATGGCGACGAAGGCGGGGAGGTCGTTCGCCTCGCTGCCGAGGGCATAGCTCACCCAGGCGCCCATGCTCGGGAAGCCCTCCAGCGTGAAGCCCGTGCTCATCTGGTTCTCCGCCGGGCCATGGGTGTTGCTCTTGGCGGTCATGGAGTGGATGAAGCAGAAGTCGTCGGCCATCTCCGCGAGATTGGGGAAGAGATCGGAGATCATCTTGCCCGATTGCCCGCGCGGACGGAACTCCCAGTGGCTCTTGTTGAGCGCACCCTGCTCGCCCTGGAACGTGACGAGGTTCTCATTGCCCGGCATGGGCTGACCGTGGCGCTTGATGAGTTCGGGCTTGTAGTCCCACGAATCCAGGTGGGAGCACGCACCGGAGCAGAAAATGACCAGTACATTCTTCGCGCGCGGCTTGAAGTGAGGAAGGCGCGCCGCCAGCGGTTGCGTGGGGTCAATGACGGGGCGAATCGGCACGGTGGACGCCTGGGCCGAAAGCATGCCCTGCTCCGCGAGTAACGCGGACAGCGCAATGCCGCCCAAGCCCGCGCCGGCGGACTGAAGAAAGCTGCGGCGGTTCAGAAGGTGCTGGCCGTCGGGGTAGATTTCGCGTGGGGGCGTATTGTCGGTCATGGGTACTGCCTCTCGTTTTGTCGACAGGAGAGAGGATAGCAGATATGGGGTGCGAATTATGAATTACGAAGTATGACGAGGGGGGAAGTGGGTTCGGGCGGATCGGTGGCGTGTGGCTAATGCACAACGCCGTGCAGGTTCGGACCATGCGTTTCGATACTAATCGTGCGCGGCAAGGTGAAGCGCTAAAGGAGCTTAGACATTCCTGTCTGAGACAAAGATTACGTCGCCATTCGAATGACTCGAAGATGTGTACTGATCCCTAGCTATTCGAAAACACGACGCTGGTATCTCAGGCTGTCCGACACGTTCGCAATACCTTTCCATGCCTCGGTAGGTTCTGTCTCAGGCAGGAATGCCTAAGCCCCTTTGGCAGAGGGCGGCAGGTGGGCCCGGGTCCTTGTCAGGCTATCGGTTTGAACCATTCCAACGGGGGCTGGCGAGTCTGCCGACATCGGAGGGGGGTAACCGGTATAGCCCCAGAGAGCGGTCGACAAAATTCATCCAGCGGGATTGGACGGGGCCGATAGCTTTGGTCTGATTCGGATATTCCCCACGTACTGCCGCTATATATATGGATCGGACGTTGCACTTTTCTGGGGGGCGGAGTGAACTACGGCGTTAGAATCAGGGAAAAAATGGAGCCACGAATGAACACGAATGTACACGAATGGGTGGAGGGGGATGAGCGGAGAAAACGTTGAGGGCTGGGGCGGGGGAGGTTTCCCACAGATCTTCAAAGATTCTCACAGATGGGAAAGAGGGAGAATCAGATTGGGCTCAAAATCGTGTATACTGGAGAAGTAGCGAATCACGGAGATCGTCCCCATGGCAATTCAAGACCCTGCAGCAAGAACACCTACACCGGAAGAGCACTCGCGCGGCGACTTTTGGCGACATCAGACGCTGGCTGAACTGGCCAAGGCCCAAGGCGTTGTTCCGGTAGAGGACGTTCGCGTCTTCTACGGCACGTGGCCGGGTGAGCCAGACGATGGCTTTGAGGCGTTGATCTACGAGCATCGACACGCAACGCAGGCGCGAGGATAGTGGAAGTGGCGGGGGCAGAGATACTTCTGGATACGAATATTGTCTCCTACCTCATGCGGGGAGGGGATCTGGCGGATCGCTATCGCCCCCATCTCAAGGGAAAGCTCTTGGCAGTTTCATTCGTCACCATCGGGGAGCTCTATTTCGGCGCGGAGAAGCGAGGGTGGGGAGAATTGAAATGGCGGTCCCTCAACGCAATGCTCAGTGGTTTGGTCGCGGTTCCGTATGACATCGAAGTTGCCCGCTGTTACGGGAGGATAGTGGCGCATCGCCACCGCATCGGCCGACCCATTACGTCCAACGATACTTGGATTGCGGCTTGTGCCGTTGGATACTCCATTCCCTTGGCTACGCACAATGCCACAGATTTCGACGAAATTCCTGGGTTGGCGGTCGTGACGGAGCAACCGTAATGGGACAGTATTTTACTGTTGGCGCTGCTGAAGATATTCGGACGAGCGACGTTGCGCCTCAGCTATCTGCTCGGCGGTCATCAGCAACGCGAGTTCGTCTCTTTCGATTGCGGCGGACTTTCGGGATACTGCGGCGATGTTGTACCAATGGTAGGCCGTGACATAGTCCTTGGGTACCCCAAAACCGAACCGATAGCATAAGCCGAGACCGTCCTGCCCCGTGGAATTTTCTTGCTCGGCTGCTTTGCGGAACCACTTTGCCGCTTCAGCGTTGTCTATCGGTACACCCATGCCGCCAAGGTAATGTCGTCCCATTTGCGCTTGCGATTCGGCATGTCCTTGTTCCGCAGCCATGCGGAACCATTTGACCGACTCTTTAAAGTCTTTACCCATAGCCCAATCCTCGGAGTAAAAGACGCCAAGTGTCCACTGCGCGCTGGCAAGACCTTGTTCCGCTGCCTTACGAAACCAGTTGGTAGCCTCTTCAAAATCCTGCTTTACCCCGTGCCCTGTGGCATAGCAGTTTCCCAGTGAGTATTGGCCAAAAGCGTGTTTCTGTTCTGCAGCTTTCCGATACCAGGAAGCGGCTTTACTGTAGTCCTGCGAGGTGCCCTTACCATCCTCGTAGCACATGCCCAAGCTAACCTGTGCGTCGGCATGTCCCTGTTCCGAAGCTTTGAGATACCAGTCTAGTGCTGTCTTCTCGTCCTTAGGAACCCCATTGCCAAACGCATAGCTTCCGCCTAGGAGATATTGTGCGGCAGCATCCCCTTCGGCAGCTAACTTTCGCCAAGTGGAAATGTCCGCCTCAGTTGTTTTCTGCGGTTCAGCGTAGAGTGTGTTCAATCCTAGAACTAAGGAAATCAACACTATATAAGTGCCACGACAATTCATAGGTGGGCTCCTTCCATATTGTGAACGGGCTCAATTGACGAGTCAGCGTATCCAAGATACTATGAATTCAATTCACATACAAAAACTCATTCGTATTATAGAGCGCGCGACAAAACAGCATGAGACCGTGTTCCTTAATGAACTCCGCAGAGGCCGCCTTTTCTTCTTCCAGCGCATCGCGCGAGTAGGCCAGGCGGAAGGCGCGGGCGGCCTGGTCTTCGGGGGCGGTGCATTCGCTTTGCAACCGCCTGGCGAGAAGTTCGGCCTGCTGGTTCATGAAGGGGCTGTTGAGGAGGTTGAGGGCCTGTAATGGCGTGGTGGAGGTCGTGCGTCTTGGCTGGTGCTGGCCGCCGTCGGGGCAGTCGAAGATGCCGAAGGTTTCGTCTTGCGCTACGCGGGGTTTGTATTGGTAGATCATGCGGCGCCATTCTTCGGGGCCGAAGGTTTTCTTGGGTGTGTAGACGCGGACGTAGTTGTCGTTGGGCTCGAAGGCGTTGTAGCCGGGGCCGCCCATGGCGAGGTCGAGGACGCCGCTGGTGGCGAGGATGGCGTCGCGGATGGGCTCGGCTTCGAGGCGTCGCGGGGGGAAGCGCCAGAGGTAGACGCTGGCCGCGTCGGCGGCGAGGGCGTCGGGCCGGGGGGCGCTGGACTGGCGATAGGTCTGGGAAAGGAGAATGCGGCGGTGGAGGGCCTTGGGCTTCCAGCCTTCTTCGATGAAGGTGGCGGCGAGCCAGTCGAGGAGTTCCTGGTTGGTGGGGCGTGCGCCCATGGCGCCGAAATCGCTGGGGGTATCGACGATGCCGCGACCGAAATGATGCTGCCAGATGCGGTTGACCATGACGCGGGCGGTGAGGGGGTTGTCCGCGCTGGCGATCCAGTCCGCGAGCATCTTGCGCCGTTCCTGCTCGGGCGTGGCGTCGGTCAGTTGGAGGGGCGCGCCGACGTGGGACAGACCGCCGGGGTTGACCGCTTCGCGCTCGGCCATGGGATCGCCGCGGTAGAGGAAGTGGGTGGGCTCGGGGTCGGTGAAGACGCCGCCGTAGATTTTCGGAACATCGCTCAGGGTCTTGAATTCGGTTTCAAGGGTTTTCTGCGATGCAAGGAGCGATGCGAGCCGTTCCCGACCGGCGCTGTCGAGGCCGGCGGTGGCGTATTGGGCGACGTTGGGCGTTTTGATGCCGAAGGGGGCGCGGTCGCGCTGGTTGGCCACGGTGCGCCAGGCGCCGTCGGCGGTCTGGACCTCGATGGTATATTCCGTGGCGAGGCGATCTTTGAACTTGTCTTCGCGGTCGCGGCCCCAGATGACGCGGTCGATTACCCTAGGCGCGGGAAAGTCGATCTGGGCCCAGCCGGTGTCGCCCTCTTTGGGGATCCAACTGAAACTGTTGCCGTATTTGCCGTCGTTCAGGTGCGCAATGGTGTGGAGCTCGTTGCCGTATTCGCTGGAGGCGGAGGGGATTGCGCCGGCACCGGCCAGGGCAATATTCTCGGGCATGTCACCGCTGGTGTAAATTTCGAGTTCGTCGATGCAGGCGCCGTGCTGGTTGACCTTGCCGACGGTGAAGCGGAGGGCTTTGGCTTCGATGGGCGCGAAGCGGTCTTCGTTCTTCGCATAGTTTACAGCGGGGCGAAGCTGGGGACGCGCAGCCAGTGCGGTCGCACCCATCGCGACGAGATCCGCCGCCACTTTGCCCTTGTTGTCGTCGGCGCGGAGGAGGATGGCGCTTTGCTCAGTCAGGGTGTGGATACCCGCGTCGAAGAAGCCGCTCCAGATATTCTCGCCGGTGTCGGTTTCGCGCTGTGAGGCGGCGCGGGTTTGATCGACGGTAGCGAGGGGCGTCTGATCGTCCCTGGTGGCGGGGTTGCCATCCGCGTCGAGCAGGTAGGTCACTTTGGTGCAGCGATCCTTGTCTACGATCCAGGAGAGGTGGATTCGCTGCTCGCCGGTCGTTGCGGGGTGCCACGACATGAGGACCTGGCCGGTGTTGGCGGTCCAGAGTGCATAGCTTTCGCCGGGCTCCGTCTCGGACTTGCCGAGAACGCCGCGCTCCATGGGGCGAACCCAGAGGGTGGTGCGCGCGGGGCCCGTCGCGGGGACGAGGGGGCCCTCATCGTCGATGGCGGTGACGTCGAGCACGGCCATGGGGGTGAAGGCGGAGAGCTGTCCCGCGAGCTTTGCGATTTGCTCGGAGACTACCTTGGCCTTGGCCAGTTGGGCGTCCCGCTCGGGGGACCTGATCTCGCGGTCGCCGTGTTTTACGCCCGCAAAGATGGCGCGCATCTGGTAGTAATCGCGCTGGGAGATGGGGTCGAATTTGTGATCGTGGCACTTGGCGCAACCGGCGGTAAGCCCCAGGAAGGCGCCGGCGGTGGTGGTGACCATATCGTGGAGTTCCGTGTCGCGCTGGTTTTTGGTCAGCACGATGTCGGGACTGGTCACCATGTCTTTCGGGCCCGCGACCAGAAAGCCTGTGGCGGTGTCCGCGCCCAGGGCGTCGCCCACGAGTTGTTCGCGGATGAACTGGGTGTAGGGAAGGTCCTGATTAAATGCGTTGATTACATAGTCGCGATAACGCCAGGCGTTCGGGCGCGGTTGGTTCATTTCAAAGCCGTAGGTCTCTGCGAAGCGGACGACGTCGAGCCAGTGGCGCGCCCAGCGCTCGCCGTAGTGGGGGGACGCGAGGACTTGATCGACGAGGGCGTCGTAGGCCCCTGGATCGGGATTGGCGACGAAGGCATCGACTTCTTCCGGCGTGGGCGGGAGACCAAGCACATCGAGGTAGAGGCGACGGATGAGCGTATGGCGATCGGCCGCTGGCGAGGGAGTGAGGCCCTGATCGGTGAGCTTCCGGAAGACGAAGGTATCGATGGGATTCGAGGACCACCGCGCGTCGGCCACTTCGGGTAAGGCGGGCTTCGCAGGCGGGCGAAAGGCCCAGTATTTTTCATTGCCATCGATCTCGGCGGCAATCTGCGCGCGGGCTTCGGTCCGGGCGGCGTCCACGGTGGTGCCGGGCCAGGGCGTGCCCGCGGCCACCCAGGACTCGAGCGTTGCGATGGCATCGTCGGGGAGTTTGGCGTCGGGCGGCATCTTCAGGTCGGCATCGGCGTGACGAATGGCCTGGATCATTCGGCTGCTCTCGGGATCACCCGGGACAA
Source organism: Candidatus Hydrogenedentota bacterium (assembly GCA_016791475.1). NCBI lineage: Bacteria > Pseudomonadati > Candidatus Hydrogenedentota > Candidatus Hydrogenedentota bacterium. The sequence goes on along the minus strand of JAEUWI010000070.1, from coordinate 13,278 downwards.
CGGCAGACTTGACGAACAACGCCGCCAGGGAATCCAGGCGCAGACCGGATTTCTGTTGTTCGGGGCCGTGGCACTTGAAGCAGTTTTGCTCCAGGATGGGAAGGACTTGCGTGGCGAAGTCGGGTGCATCCGCGAATGCGCAGAAAGAAACCGATAGTGCCATGCTTGCCACACTGCTAAGGGCCGCCGTGCGGGCGTTTTTTTGGAGAACCATTGCGTCGTACCATCCCAGCTCATTGCAGAGCTACTACATGCTTGCCAATACAAGGGTTATGATGGCAAACCAGCGGGGAAAGTGCAAATGAAGAGTGCGAGTCTGAGGTCTGAGCGGAAGGTTAACCACAAAGAACGCAAAAGTGAAACGTGCGGGATTTGATGGCGGCTTGGAGAGAAGATTTTCCCAGAGATTCTCACAGATTCACACAGATAAGAGGGGTTTGATTTGCGTGGTTCGAGAAGGGGTGAAATGGGATTCAACCTCAAAGGACTCAAACTTAAGGATAGTAGGTCTGTTTTTTTGAGGCTCAAGCGTTTTCAGTGTGCGCGGACCTTGACATGAGGCATTGAAACAAAATATTTAACCACGAAGAAGAAATGGGAGTGGGATTGATAGCCAGACATTGGCTGCCGTCTCCTCTGTTCTTTCTTCGTGTGCTTCGTGATCTTCGAGGTGAAATCTTTCTCCCCTGGATCAGGCTGGTGCGGTGGTGGGTTTGGTGAAGCTTGCGAAGATGATGCAGGCGATGTAGCCGGTGACCAGATTGATGGTGATGGAGATGAGGGGAATCCACTCGAAACTAATGGGAGGATTACCCGTGATCGGGTCCCATCCGAAGATTTCACCGGAGAAGGCCGTGAGGACGGCGGCGGCCGTGCCAAAGAACCAGCCGACCCAGACGCCGGGCGCGTTGGCGCATTTCACGAACAGGGCAAAGAAAAAGAGGCCGAATATGGGGGTCACCAGGAGGTTGGCGGTTTTGCTGCATACCTCGGTGATATTGCCTTCGATATTGCCAACGAATGCGCTGCCTATCATGACCAGTCCGCCGATGGTAAAGGCCAGAATTGTTGCCGCCCGAACGTGACCCTTTTCCGTCGTGGGCTTCTTGCCAAATCGGTCCATCAGATCGGTCATGACGACAGCCGTGATGGAATTCACGCCGGAGTCCACGCTGGACATGGCGGCGGCGAACATGGCGGAGATAACGAGACCGGAGATCCCCATCGGGAGATGGTGCGAGATGAAGCGGGGGTAGAGATCGTCGGCATTGACCTTTAGATCATAGCCGGCGGGCAGGAACTCCGGGTGATGATTGAAATAACCCATCACGGCGAAGCCCACGAGGAAAAGGATCAGCGTGATGGCGGTGCTGGCGCAAAGCTGGATGGCGTAGGCCCTGCGCGCGGCCTTCACATCTTTGGTGGCCATGAATCGCTGCACGGAGAGCTGGTCGCCCCCGGCGGTGCACACATACCAGATCCAGATGTTGAAGAAGGTACCGAGGACGGTGAGGCGCGTGCTCGGGTCGAAGCTGTAGAGGGGCTGTACGTCCCAGTGGGGCTGCCAGGTGGTGGGGAACCAGGAAAACCCGCCCATGTCGATGGAGATCATGATGACGACAAGAATCGCGCCGCCAAACATGAGCATGGTCTGAACCAGATCGGTGATGACCACCGCGCGCAAGCCGCCGAGGGCTGTATAGGTGACGGAGACGAAGCCGATGACGAGGACGATCCAGGGGATGGCGCTCTCGTCGAGATCCATCATCTTCGACATGGCCTTGGCCATGAGGTAGATGAGGAGGGACATCCACACGAGGCGCAGGGCGAGGAACTGGGCCACGCCAATGAGTCGAATGCTCAGGCCGAGGCGGGTCTCGAGCAATTCGTAGGCACTGGTCACCCGCGTCTTCATATAGACCGGGAGGAGGACATAGGCCACCATGGGAAAGACAAAGGGCAGGGCGAGCAGGGTCATGATATACATGGGCCCCTTGCCGGCCACTTCGCCGGGAATGGAAAGATAGGTGATGGTGCTCAGGAGCGTGGCGAAGAGGGAGACGCCGATGAGGAAGGGATTCATGGCCCCGCTGCCCACGAAATACTCCGACATCGTGTTCTGCGTGCGGCTGAAGTACCAGCCGAGATAGATGGTGGAGGCGCAGTAGAGGAAGATGATCAGCCAGTCGAGCCAGACCAGCCCGACCTCGTGCGGCATGACCGGGGAGGCTTCCTGCGCTCCGGCGCCGAGGGTCGAAGCGGACAATGCGGCCAGGAGGGCCAGCGGCCTGAAGCTCAGGCCGCGGTAAGTCGGGGTCAGTGGTTGCAGGGTACGCGTCACGGTCTGGGAAACTCCTTCTCACTGCTGGTCGCCGCCGGAGCGAATACGCCAGTCCGACGATGCGAGGTGGGGTACTATAGCACGCTGGACAATGGGGGAAACAAGTTGTTATAACCATTGCTCGCGGCACGCCCGAGGCGGGAGCCCGGCCACCAACCACCACGAGAAGGAAGTACCCCATGAGAAAGAGCAAGGCCCTCGCCAAGATCCGCGCTGGAAAGCCCGTCCGCATGTGCGTCATGGGACATTTCATTCCCCCCTTCGTGCATATGGCCGCGCGGGCGAACTTTGACTGCATCTGGCTGGACCTGGAGCACCGGCTCATCCCCGAGCAACAGCTTCAGGCGTTGTTAACACACTTTCAGCTCGCGGATATCGATTGCATGCTGCGGCCTTCGACGTTGGAGAAGTCGCGGCTCTATCGCTACCTCGAAGACGGCGCGGCGGGTCTGATGATCCCTCACGTGTCCACGGCGGAGAAGGCGGAGATGCTGGTGCAGTCGGTGAAGTTTCCGCCGCTCGGTGATCGCGGCCTGGACGGGGCGGGCCTGGACACGCGCTATACGCTCATGGATGGGAAGGAATACGCCGACGCGGCGAATCGCGAGACCTTCCTCGTGGTGCAGATCGAGACGCCCGAAGCGATTGAAAATGTGGACGCGATTGCGGCGGTGGAAGGGGTGGACGGGATTTTCGTCGGCCCCGGCGATCTGGGGCTGCGCCTGCGCACCTACCCGGACCTGCCCAGCCTGGACGAATGCATCGAGCGCGCGGCGGCGGCCGCCAAGCGCCACGGCAAGGCCTGGGGCATGCCCGCGGGCACGCCGGAAGCCCTGAAAAAATACACCGCCATGGGCGCGCAGTTGCTCGCCCATGGCAGTGATTTCGGTGCGATTATGGGGACGATTGAAGCCAGCGCCAGGAATCTGGATGAGGCGCTGGGGTGATGTAAACGGTTTGCACGATTTTGCCGATAAAGTGCGCTATTAGTGGAAGTGAACAGTCTTGCAATGCAAACTGCCCACCACGCAAATTCCACCAACTTCAGTACAGCCTCTAGGATATATATCTACACATGTCCGGTAAAATGCTTCATGTGTCGGGTCCGTTGAGTTGTTACAACAACATTCGTCACCGCCACCGGAAAATATTACCGCTTCAGGCGTATCATCCTGTGCTTCCACAAAAGTAAATTTGCCAAACTCTGTTTCTGGCAGTATGCCCATCTCGTGAGCAAGGACAACCGTGTGAATGAGGAATGAATCGCTAAAGCCCTCTGGGTCAAGGATGGGATTGCCCATTTGATCAAGTTCCAAGCTGCCATCTGTCTTGCGCTTGTACTCGGATTTGGCTGGAGAGTAAAAGATGCATTGAAATGACATATTGCCCAGGCCGCCAGTTCTAGCATTGACGCGATTGAGTGCGAACGACCCCAGGGCGCGAAGCCGACCCTCGACATTTAAATCTTGACGTTTTGTAAATAGGGGGAATCTGAAATTCGCAGCCATGAGATCTTTAATCGCTGTATCCAGAGATTGCGCGGTTGTCGCTAGTGACCCATCGACTCGCCCCTCCACCATTTTCCAGAACTTCAAGTCATTGTAACCACCGTCCACAAACAATTGGTTCAAATCACGAAGTTCTTGTCTTAGATCGTTATATTCAGGACCGGTCAAGCCGGATGTGTTTGCGTACCAGGTCGCGATCACATCTTTGGCGAACAGATCCCTGTGAAACAGGTCTCTAAACGTGTATGCACCAATCGCCTTTACAGTAAAAAGCAACGGTGGCGCGTAGTCGCCGCTGTCCAAGCCATTATTGCATGCGGTTACCATCGGTGCGGGCGTTGATTTGTCGTCTTCAATGGCCTTCACCACAGCTTCCATGTCATACGCCTGTGTCAGTTGAACTGCTATACACGAGAGTAGCATCGTTGATCCAAATCTTAATTTGCGATACATAATTTTCCCTTTTTGGTTGGACTTTTAGTTCCCGAAGATCAATGAACGGTTGTAACTGTGTTTCGTAAGCGCACCACGACTTGTAATTTTAATCACGGTATTGGTGGACGCCAGTTCTTCCACGCGCATGTTCCAGAAAGGTTGTGCTATCGAACGCGCCGAGGTCAAGTCCAGAACCGAGGTGCGGTAGAATTGGTTATGAATCAGCATTTGCCGCCCGTCGAAGGTTGGTCGCATGGAGACTTCGTCGCCGCGCCCGGGGGCGGTCCAGTCGTCGAGTTGGAAATCGCCCATTCTCTCCCAGGTTTCCGCGTTCCAGGTAGTGACGGTTCCATCGGAAGCGACCGTGCATAATCTTTTACCGTCGATGGAAGCAACTACGCCAAGTAGGGTGCCTTTGCCAACCAATACTTCGCCGTCAACTTGCAGTGTACCGAACTGGGCGATTCGCAGACGGCCATCGTCACACGCCATGGCTACGATGGCTCCCGCATCAAGTAGGCAGAACGCCCGGACGACCGACGGGATTGAGGAAAGTTCAGTGGCCTCCGGATTGGAAATGTGGGACTTGTGGATTCCCCCGTCGGACGTTGCGACGAGAATGGACTCGTTGTCGTCGGCTAGAAGTGTTGCCGTTACCTCGAACGGAAAAGGGGGCAGCGCGGTCGATGTCCCGGTTAACACGTTTCCGATTTCGACCAAATTCTTATCGCGACAATACAAGACTAGGGTGCCGTCGCTCGAAAGAGAAAGCCGCGGCATGGTCTTGTTACCGGTTTCGAAACGGCTTAGCCAGCGCATCGAGTTCAGATCGAGCGCTTGGAGTTCGCCGGTGTTCCATTTCAGAATCGCTTTCGTTTCGTCTCGCGAAATGCAGAGGTCTTCAATTCTGGGGTTTCCTTCCAGCGTGGTAGAGCGTGCCAGTGCAACAGCGCTCTGCCCAGGCGGTCTTTTTGCGTTAAAGATCTGGAACGCATGATATTGTGATGAGGAGACCAAACGCTTCCGGTCGGGCGACAGCTCTGCCCAGCCCAATTCCTTGTTCTGCCCCAGGAACGTCGCAGTGGGCGTGCCCGTGGCTACGTCCCACACGACAAATCGGTTTGCGTCTGAACAACCGACAATCTCATCCTCGCCATCGAGAAAATAGGCGTAGCGCATGGCACCTCCTGTGCCAAACGCCCTCTCGAATTCCTTTTTGCCACGACTCCACATCCGGACTTGGCCGTCGTCCGAGGTGGAGACAAAACGCCGTCCGTCTTTCGTGAAGTCTAAGCCGAAAACGCGACCGTAGTGGCCTTCAAATTCTTCAATGCTCTCGCCGGTCTGCACATCATGGAGGAAGAAGCGGACGAGGTCGTACTGGATGGTGACGGGCGAATCGGTATTTCGTTCGGTGGCACCGTGGTGGTCGGCGCGGAGGAAGTTTTGGCCGTCCGGTGTTACCCAGATCCCGATTCCGTCCAACTGGTATTGCCGCTTGAGGTCATTCAGACCGAGCGCGACGATGGTGTCTTTTACGCCTTGCTTCGTAGTGTTATCGTAGTGAATCAGCAAGAGATTCTTGTCGGGAAATTCACGGACGACAAGAGCCGCGCGTCCGGATCCTTCGATGGTGCGGAGAATGTTTCCCGTTCGCGCTTCGCGCTCGGTTATGGTGCCGTCCAATGCGCCGACCCAAATTCGATGGCCATCGTCGGAGAAACTCAGGGCGATGCCTTCGGACGGCCCTGTGTGTTCATGGAGCAGTGTACCCTTTGGAAGCTCCCAGACGGCGAGGTAACCCCCAGACCCAGTTCCGGCGAAAAGTGATCCACTCCGATCAAAGGCGACGCCGTAGAGCTTATTGGCACTTCCCTGGAAATCCGCGATGAAGTCGCCGGTTTCGGCGTTCCACAGACCCGGGGGCTCAAACTCGCGCATGGCGACGATGAATTGACCGGTGGGGTCGTAGTGGGCACGGACGATGGCGGAGCGATCATTGCGGATGTTCAAGAGCTCGGGATTGGCCTCGAGGCGCAGGAAGCGCCAGAGCCAGTCGCGCTCGGATTCCGGGGCCTCGTCCAGAGCCTGATTGGCCAGGCGCATTTGCTGTTCCCCGATGTGGGCCTGGGCGAGTCGGATTTGGGCGAGGTACTGTTGGCGCTCCGCGATCTTGAGGGAGGCCTCGGCTTCCGCGCGCGCAGCGGCTTCCTTTTGCCGGGCGTCCTTCTCGCTGGCGGCGTTTTGCTCGGCCACCGTTCGCGCGGCGCTTTCACGGAGTCCGGCGTTGTAGACCTCCCAGTACGAAAAGGCGCCGATGGCGAGGAGCGCGGCGACCGACGCCAGTCCTGTATTGATCATTACGCGATGGCGCCGGTAGAGTCGCCCGAGCATGTCGCTAAACTTGTAGGCGTAGGCCCCGACCACGGCGCCCTCGAGGAAGTGCTGAACGTCGCTGGCGAGTTCCTTTGCGCTGGTGTAGCGTTTGCCGGGGTGGAAGGCGAGGGCCTTGTCACAGATGGCTGCGAGTTCGGGGGGCGTGTGGGGCGCTGCTCTTAGAATCGACGGTGCGGGGAGCGTACCGACCCGGCGGATCGTGTCGATGGAGTTGGACCAGGGATGGGGCAGATCGCCGGTAAGGATTTCATACAGGACGACGCCGAGGCTGTAGACGTCCGATTGAACGCCGACCGCGTCGACTTCGCCCCGTGCCTGCTCGGGGGCCATGTAGAGGGGCGTGCCCATGATATCCTTGGAGCGGGTCTTGAATTCCGCCATGGGCTCTTCGCCGAGCTTGAGCTGGCTTATGGTCTTTTCGAGGGCGTCGCGGTGGGCATCCATGTCTTTCTGCATTTTGGCGAGGCCCCAGTCGAGCACCACGCATTCGCCAAACTCGCCCACCATGATGTTGGAGGGTTTCAGGTCGCGGTGGATCACGCCCTTGGAATGGGCGTAGGCCATGGCCTGGCAGACGTCGAGAAAGGAGCGCAGAAGGCCGAGGCGGTCTTCGGGGTTCTTGCAGTTCTTAATGCTCTCCGCCAGGGTTTCCCCGCGAACAAGCTTCATGGTGTAGTAGAGCTGGCCGTCCTTTCGCGTTCCCAGTTCGTACACGGGCACGATGGAGGGGTGCTCGAGTTGCCCGGTGATTTTGGCTTCCTGGAGGAAGCGGGCCATCATGGCGGCCGAGCGGCGCATGGGGCTGCGTGGGCTCTCCGGTTGCGGCGCCTGGGATAGCGTGCTGTCCGTGGGACTGACGATGTGCTCGGGCAGCAGCTCCTTCAGGATAACGTCGCGGCCAATCTGTTCGTCGTGGACGAGGAGGATACGGCCGATGCCGCCGCGGGCGTACTCCGAGCCACGGGTATATCGTCCGATAGTCTCGGGCAGGATCTGAGGGGGGAGCCCGTGGGGGAGGATCTCGGCGAGAATGGTCTGGTCCTCGGCGGGGCCCCATCCCTGGTCCGTTTTTGCGATGGAGCCGGAGAAGACCTCTCTTGCGGCCTCGTCGCCGCCAAAGGCTTTTAGCGCCGACTTTTCATCGCCGTGATGGGCGTGGATGATCGTATCGACGATCCGGCAAAGGAAGGCCTGGTCCTTTTCCGAAAGGGCCTTGGAATCGACGAGGTATTCCAGAAGGGATTGGTCCTGCGTCTGACGCAATGCGGCGGCGAAATGAACGAGGGATCCGCGCGAAACCAGCCGAAGCTGGCACGCGAGGATTCCAACGAGCAGATCGTATTCGCGCATGGGGTTTTTCGTTCCTGATGCCCAAGTAGAAAAGTCCTTGGATAGTAGAAGATTGGCAACGTATTTTCAACACAAAAATCCGCGTTGAGGCAAGAAAAAAGCCGCACATCAGTGATGTGCGGCGTGTTGATCGATTTGCGTCCGCGATTGTGTCCACTTTTCGGACAAGGCGGGCCGGGTGTCCAAAATCCGTCGGTGAATCAGCTTCCCGCTTCGTACAGTACGGGGAAAAACTGCCCCGAGAGGGGCGTGCCTTTTCCGAGGGGCGGCACCCCTTCAAGAAGCGCGTCGTCGGACTCGGAGCGCACACCATCGCGGACCACATTGAGCACCACGGCGCGGCGCGAGCGGGGTGATTTGTTGTCGTAGGATCCGTGGACAAGCAGGGGATGGTGAAAAGCGCACTGGCCGCGCTTCAGGCGGATGGGTATCGGTTTGAAGGCTTCCTTCTGTTCGTCGGACAGGACCGATTGAATCGCATCCATGTCGCCCGCGAGCCCGGTGATGGGCAGGAGTGGCCAGGTGTGACTACCGGGCACGTAGTAAAGGCAACCGTTCTCTTCATCCGCGTCGTCCAGGCCGATCCAGCAGGTGAGGTGTTGCATGGGCTGCGTGCGGGTCCAATAGGAGTAGTCCTGGTGCCAGGCGACGACGCCGCCGTGCTTTGCGGGTTTGCAGAAGAGTTGATCGTGCCAGAAGCGCACGGAGCCCCCCAGCAGATCGCTTGCGGCGCGGGTGAAGGCGGGGTTCCAGAGGATGTCATGGAAGCCGGGGGTTACGCGCCACGCGCCGAGGGCGTGGAAGAGCACGGTGTTGGGATCGGCGGACTCGTTGGAGTTGTACTCGTAAAACAGAGAATTGCCGGGGTGCTTCGGATTCGTTATTTCGGCCAGCTCCTCGCAGAGGACGTCGCACTGGGCGTCGGTGAGGATGCGCGTGCCGGCGACATAGCCGAGATCCTGGTATTGCTGGACCTGATCGGCGGAGAGGTGAAAAACGGCCGGGTCCGTGGCGGCGAGCTGTTCGTCGAACAGATTGCCCACCGGTTCATGCCTGGTTGATAAGTCCATGGAAATGCTTCCTCCTGCAAGATGTTGAAACGCGGTCCGCGCCGCGGAACCCAACTTATACAGGATCGGATGGACGAAACGAAAGTCGGGGCTGGACAATGGACCGGGTGGCGTAGTAGGTTCAACGGGCAAAACAGCCTTTTTCGAGAAAGAACGGTACTATGTCCCAGCACACCCTCAAGGTCACCATCAGCGGTACCGGATTTGCCGGCGATTTCGTCGCCCGGTCTTTTGCCATGCTGCCCCATCGCAATGGCGTGGAGCTTCAACTTGCCGGGGTGAACTCCGGCCATCTGGGCAATGCCGAGCGCTTCGCGGCGAAGCATGGCGTGGGCCAGGCCTTTGCGTCGCACCGGGAGATGCTGGAGGCGGTGCGGCCCGATATCGACTGCATCGCCTGTGCGAATCACGCCCATGCCCGCTATGTGATTGAGGCGGCGGAGGTGGGGGTGAAGGTGATCGTGCTGGAGAAGCCGCCGCTGATCTGGCCGGGCTATCCCGAGGGGCGGGAGGCCTCCGCCGCGATCCGAAAGGCGGAATCGATGCTCGCGCTGGAGGAAGTGCTTCAGGCGGTGGAGCGGAGCGGTTCCAAGCTGCTCTATGCGGAGAACTTCATTTACACCGATGGCATGATGGCGCTCGTGGAGTTGATTCGGGAGGCCCAGGCCTGCGACAAGGGCAAGATCCTGCTTCAGCAGGGCGTCTGCGCCCACACGGGCTCCCACGCGCTGGATTATGATACCCCCGCAAAATCGGGCGGGGGAAGTTTGTTTAACAAGGCCTGTCATCCGCTGGGTTCGGCGCTCTACCTCAAGCAGATCGAGGGCATGCTCCGGGAGGGGCGACCCATCAGGCCCGCGAAGGTTTCGGCGGTGGCGCTGGGGATACTCCGCCAGCAGCCCGAGGGCGCGGGCGAGCACTTTCGTGTGATGCAGCGGGTGGACGACTTTGCGCGAGCGACGGTGGTCTTTGAGGACGGCACGGTGGCCGAGCTTTTTGGGTATGACCTCAGCATCAGCGGCATCCGCAATGAGTTCTCCGTGATTGCCGACTTCGGTCAGTACGACCTGCGGATGAACCCAAACAACGAGAGCGAACTTTTCCTGCCGGACGGGCGCTATGCGGGGGATTTGCTCTTGCGCGAGAAATTGCCCACGCCGCAGGGCACCTCGTTTCCGCGTCCGAAACAGTTTCACACCCATGGTTATGTCAACGAAATGGACGACGCGGTCGCCTGCGCATTGGAGCCCAATCGCTATCCGCAATCGGGGCCGTTGCTGGCGTGGGACACCATGGCGGTGCTCATGGCGGGCTATGAATCCGCCGAGCGGGATTCGGCGTTTGTGGATGTTTCGGAATACAGCCAGGTGGCCGCGGGCGGCCCGGCGGCCTTGCCGGACCCGCGGTATTTCGGGCGCGTGCTTCAGCGGCACTGAGTTCAAGAGAAATTTCACCACGAATGCACGAAGAACACGAAGAGAAAAGTATTGGTGGCGCTGGATGCTTTTGGGGTGGTCATTCGATTGCCATTGGCTTGTTGCACTCAATCCATCGCACGCAAAGGCGCGAAGGCGCAAAGATGGGGGGGCTGATCCAATGAATACCGGGCGTGCAAGAAGAACCACAATTGTTTAAGCCCTCTTTCTCGATTGTTTCCTTTGTGCTCTTCGCGCCTTCGTGGTGAAAAATACTTTGGTTCTTGCTTTCCCTGAAACTATTTTTCATTCTGCTGGTATAATGGTCATAGCGGTGCATCGCCCTGCATCGGCCGTATCACAAGAGAGCGGGCGCGTGGCCTCTCTTGGCAAAGGCCAGTTTCGGCGGCCGCACGATCAGGCAGCTCGATTAACGCGGTGGCGGACAGGCACAGGAGTCGCGTCATGGCCCAGTTTGAAGTTGGACAGATCGTTCATCACAAGCGCTACAACTATCGCGGCGTCATTGCCAAGGCCGATCCCCGCTGCGGCGCGCCCGACGAATGGTATCGCGGCAACCCCACCCAGCCCAATCGCAGGCAACCCTGGTATCATGTGCTCGTTCATGGAGGAGCCGAAACCTACGTGGCCGAAGAGAACCTCGAGCTTGACGCGACCGGAAAGGAAGTTGTCCACCCCTACGTGCCGCGGATTTTCAGCATGTACATCAAGGGCCGATATCATCGCTTTTGTCCGAACTGAGGGGATATCGCAAAACAGCACGGGTGTCGCCCCTGACGGGCGAGGGGCTGATCGGACTGATCCGACGGAGAGAACTGATCGACGCGCAGGGTGGGCTGGCTCGCCCTGATATCAAGCTCAATGAACAATGTGTCGCTGGAGTCCGCTACCGTCTTCTAATAGCCCGACTTCTCCGCGCTTCCTACGGTTTCCCCTCATTCGGCTCAGGGCCGCCTGACGAAGTTGCCCGCGCGTCGCCAGGGCGCTTACTATCAGGGGCGTGGGGCGGGGAGTCGGAAGAGGTAGCGTATGGAACCCAATTATCTGGTGGCATTGGCATTGTTGATCGTGCTCGGCGTAGGGGCGCAGTGGATTGGTTGGCGTGTGAAGATCCCGTCCATCCTGTTTCTACTGGCCTCGGGATTGCTCGCGGGGCCGGTGCTCGGCTGGATCCAGCCCGATAAGCTCTTTGGCGATTTGTTGCTGCCGCTGGTCTCGGTGTGTGTTGCGTTGATCCTGTTTGAGGGCGGCTTGACGCTCCGTTTTCGCGAGCTGGCGGCGGTGCGCACGGTATTCTGGCGCCTGGTCTCGCTGGGTGCGTTGGTAACGTGGGGGGTGACGGCGCTTGCCGCGCGCTACCTTATTGAGGTGTCGTGGTCTGTCGCCTTGTTGCTCGGCGCCATTCTTGTCGTTACGGGTCCCACGGTGATCGGGCCTCTTTTGCGCCACATACGTCCCACGGGAAAAGTCGGCCCGCTCTTGAAGTGGGAGGGCATCATGATCGATCCGGTGGGCGCGAGTCTCGCCGTGCTGGTGTTTGAGGGCATCACCAGCGATGCGGGCCACGCGGCCACGGGCATACCGATGGGCATCGCCAAGACGCTGGCCATCGGCCTGGGTTTCGGTATTCTTGGGGCCAACGCGCTTGTGTTGATGATTCGACGCTACTGGATTCCCGAGTTTCTGCAGGTCGCCATCAGCCTGGCGATGGCTATCGGCGCCTTTGCCCTGTCCAACTCGTTAATGGAAGAGTCTGGACTGCTTACCGTTACCATCATGGGAGTCTGGCTGGCGAACCAGAACAAAATATCCATCCGACAACTTGTTGAGTTTAAGGAAAACCTGCGCGTACTTCTGCTGGCGGTCCTTTTCGTTCTACTGGCGGCGCGTCTCGACCTCGCGCAACTTCAAGAACTCGGCATCGGTGGTTTTCTATTTGTTGCCGTGTTGATACTTGTGGTGCGGCCCCTCTCGGTGTATTTGTGTACGCTGGGTACATCCATGACCCGCGCGGAGCGCATTTTCCTGTGCTGGATGGCGCCGCGCGGGATCGTGGCGGCGGCGGTGACTTCCGTGTTTGCGCTTTACCTGCGCGAAGCGGGATTTGAAGGGGCCGAGCGCATGGTTCCGGCCACGTTCCTGGTGATCGGCGTCACGGTGTTGGTCTATGGTTTGACCGCCGGTCCACTGGCCAAAAAGCTTGGCCTCGCCATCGCCAATCCCCAGGGGTCCATCATCATCGGAGGACACCCGATTGCCCGGCAACTGGCGGCGGTACTGCAGAAAGAAGGCCTGGACGCGATCCTCGTCGACAGTAACTGGCGCAATGTGACCGCCGCGCGCCAGGAAGGCCTGACGGCGCATCTGGGTGATGCGCTTTCGGAGCGGCTGCTGGATGATCTGCCTCTGGATCGGATGGGGCGCGTACTGGCGCTCACGGGAAACTACACCGTAAACGCACTGGCCACACTGCATTTTTCCGAGATTTTTGGACGGTCGGAAACCTACCAACTGGCGACCGAATCGAGTCCCCGCCGGAGCCAGGACGAAGCGGAGCTTCCGCGCCATCTTCGGGGCCGGATTCTTTTCGGGGAGAGCTATCCCTATCGCGTACTCAGCGAGCGGGCCTGGGCGGGGGCCAAAGTCAAGGCGACGGCGCTTACGGCTGAGTGATCCCCAGTTTTCGATTCTTTGCAATTGTTTGTGTAGCAGATAGTTAGCTGTTGACGTAGCGCCAAATT